>JAFSUE010000016.1 GCA_017445435.1 Selenomonadaceae bacterium
AGAGTTCCAAATTCAGCGGCAGTCAATGAAGGCGTCGAACTTACGAAAAAATTTGTAGGTATTGGCGCGTCAAAATTTGTCAACGGCGTTTTACGTTCGGCAGTACGTCAACCCGAAAAGTCAGACTTCCCAACTGATGATAGCGCTGAATCAATCGCGTTAAGAATGTTTCATCCAGCGTGGCTTGTGAAATTATTCGTCGAAGAATTTGGAATTGACGCGGCTAAAAAAATCTGCGCGGTGAACAATACCGAGCCGCCTTTGTGCTTACGTGTAAATTTTTTGAAGTCGACGCGCGAAGAAATTTTAGCTGAACTTGAAAAATTTTCCGCGCAGGCTGAACCGTCAAAACTTACGGCGGAAGGAATTATCTGTAGAAGTCACGGCGCATTGGACAAGTTCAAGCCGCTGAAAGTTGGATTGTGTCAAGTGCAAGATGAAAGTTCAATGACGGTTGCGCCAATGCTTGACCCTAAGCCCGACGAATTTATAATTGACTGTTGCGCGGCGCCTGGCGGTAAGACGACGCATATTGCCGAACTTATGAAAAATCGCGGACGAATTATCGCGGCGGATATTTACGACGTGAAACTTGAACACATTCGCCAAAATGCTAAACGTCTTGACATAAAAATTATTGAGCCGATTTTGCTTGACGCGCGGGAAATTGGCGAAAAATATTTTGGGCAAGCCGATAAAGTTTTAGTCGACGCGCCATGCTCTGGACTTGGTGTAATTCGTCGTAAGGCTGATATTCGCTGGAAAAAAAATCCTGCTGAACTTGCCGAATTGCCGAAGTTGCAGTTGGAAATTTTAAATTCAGCGGCGAAGGCGGTTAAACGCGGCGGAACTTTGCTTTACAGTACGTGTACTATTATTCGGCGTGAAAATGAAGATGTCGTAGAAAAATTTTTAGCGGCTAATCCAAATTTCAAGTTGGAAACTTCAAAAATTTTCCTGCCGCACGTTGACGGTACGGACGGACTTTTTCAATGCGTAATGCGGAATGTTAAACTACTAACTACTGACTACTAACTACTCACTACTGACTACTCACTACTCACTAAAATAAAATTGAAATGAGGAATAATTTGGAACGGAAAAATATATTTGGCTTGACGCTTGACGAATTGGAAACGGAATTATCGCCGTTGCCAAAATTTCGCGCGAAACAAATTGCGGCGTGGATTTATCAGCGCTGCGTAACTTCATTTGACGAAATGAGCGACCTTTCAAAAAATCTGCGCGGCGAATTGGCAGAAAAATTTTTCGTACAACTCCCGCAACTCGTCAAGCAACTTGATTCAGCAGACGGATTGACTACAAAATTTTTACTGAAATTTTCAGACGGCGCGGCAGTCGAAACAGTTTTAATGCGGCACGATTACGGCAACAGCATCTGCATTTCAACGCAAGTCGGCTGTGCAATGGGCTGTAAATTTTGCGCGTCGACGTTAAAAGGTCTCGACAGAAATTTAACGGCGGCTGAAATGCTCGGCGAAATTATTTTCATACAAAATTTTCTGCGCGGCGCGAATGAAAAAGTTGATACGCTTGTCATAATGGGTACCGGTGAACCGCTTGTCAACTTCGACAACGTTATTAAAATGTTGCGCCTACTTCATGAACCGTACACTCTCGGCTTAAGCTACAGGAAAGTTACCATTTCAACTTGCGGCATTGTTCCTGCAATTCGGCGGCTGATTGAAGAAAAAATCCCTGTTACACTTTCAATTTCCCTGCACGCGCCGACAAATAAATTGCGCTCTGAAATTATGCCGATAAATTCAGCTTTCAACCTTAATGAAGTTTTAAAAGCTGGAAATGATTACGCCAATTCGACAGGGCGGCGTGTCACGTACGAATATATTTTGCTGGGCGGCGTCAATGATACGGAGGAACACGCGCGGCAACTTGCTAAGATTTTGGACGGGCAACTTGCCAGCGTAAATTTAATTCCTGTCAATCCAGTTGATGAACGAAATTTTAAGCCGCCGACACATAACGCTACACAAAAATTTTTCCACTTCCTTTTAACGCACGGAATTAATGTCACAATTCGTAAAGAAATGGGCGCTGATGTAAACGCCGCTTGCGGACAACTTAGGATAATTAGGAATGCGTAATGCGTAATTAGGAATGATAACTCAACATTACGCATTACGCATTACGAATTACGCATTAAACGAGGTGAACGCGATGGGATTTTTTGACAGATTAAAGGCGGGACTTGCTAAGACTCGCGAAAAGTTAGCTGATAAAATTGATGAACTTTTGCACGGCTCGGTTAAGATTGACGACGAACTTTTAGACGAACTTGAAGAAACTTTGATAATGTCAGACGTTGGCACGAAGACGACTGAAAAGTTGATGACTAATCTGCGCAAAGGCGTCCGCAAGGCTGAAATAAAAACTTCTGATGACGTGAAAAAATTTTTGTCGAATCAAATACGCGAAATTTTGTTAGAGGAGGAAGGCTTCACTGGCGTTGAAGTTACGCCGCCTTACGTCATCTTGATGATTGGCGTGAACGGCGCGGGTAAAACTACGACGATAGGCAAACTTAGCGCGTATTACAAAGAAGGCGGAAAAAAAGTTATGGTAGCCGCCGCTGATACTTTCCGCGCAGGTGCGATTGAACAGCTGGAAATTTGGGCGAAACGTACAGGCGCTGAAATTATCAAGCACAATGAAGGCACTAACCCTTCATCTGTAGCTTTGGACGCAGTACGATCGGCAGTTGCTGGAAATTTTGACGTGCTAATTGTCGATACGGCTGGGCGTCTTCAAAATAAATTCAACCTTATGGAAGAGCTGAAAAAAATTAACCGCATTATAGGCAAGGGAATTGCAGGTGCGCCGCATGAAGTTTTACTGGTGCTTGACGCTACGACTGGGCAAAATGCGTTGAGGCAAGCGGAATTATTTTCAAAGTCAGCTAACATTACAGGAATTGTTTTGACGAAGTTGGACGGTACGGCTAAAGGCGGAATGATTATCGGCATTAAGGAAGAGTTGAATATTCCAGTTAAATGGGTAGGCGTTGGCGAAGGGCTTGACGATTTACGACCTTTTAACGCGAAAGAATTTGCTGATGCACTTTTCGGCATTGAAGAATAAATTAAAAGCTAGGAAGTGGGGATAGCTATGTTTACTGGGATTATTGAGGAAGTCGGCAAGCTGAAAAATTTTGACGGCGGACGAATTGAAGTCAACTGCGAAAAAGTTTTAAGCGACGTTTCTATTGGTGATAGCATTGACGTTAATGGAATTTGCTTGACGGTCACGAACTTCGGCAAAGATTTTTTCACGGCGGACGTTATGCCAGAAACAGTACGGCGGACTTCATTGGGCGAAGTGGCGGCAGGCGGTGCGTTGAATTTGGAACGCGCCATGAAAGTTGATGACAGATTCGGCGGTCATATCGTAAGCGGTCACATTGACGACGTAGGAAAAATTTTGACGATTCGCATTGAAGGAAACGCCGTTTTTATCGACGTTGCCGCGCCGTCAAATATTTTACGTCAAATTGCCGAAAAAGGTTCAGTTGCGCTGGACGGCATAAGCTTAACGGTTGTCGACGCTACGTCGGAAAAATTTTGCGTGTCAATGATTCCACATACTCTTAGCGTCACGAATTTTAAATTTAAACACGTCGGCTCACTTGTCAACATTGAAACGGATATTCTTGCAAAGTACATTGACAGGCTTTTACATTTCAAGCAAACGCCAAGCGAATTAACGCGGGAAATTTTGGCGCAAAACGGTTTTTAATTTCGGTGATAATATGAATGACAATGAAATTTTAAAAAAAGTAAATCCCCTTTATTTCAGCGCGAAAGGTTGTCTTGGTCTTTTGGCAGAAACGGGCGATTTGGACATTGTAAATTTTTACAACTCAATCGACAAAGAGCAACTTACCGCATTTGATGACAATCCCATTATCAAAGGTCGAATCATTTCGTTAGAAGTAAGGTATCATATATGGAATGTGATTGCTAAAGAGACGGATTGCCAAACGATTGTAGATTTGCCCTGCGGTTACTTGCCGCACAGTTTGATAACAGCGCGACTTAATAAAAATTATTACGGCTTAGACTTGCCGATTGTGACAGATGAAATTAGCCGCGTTGCCGACAAATTTTTAAATGAGCGCGAAAAATTTTTTGTGCAATATCACAGCGTCGACGCGACAAATTATTTTTCAATGCATAATGCGTTAAAAGATGTTCAAGGGAAAATTTGTATTATCACTGACGGCTTGCTGGGGCATTTTAATTGCGATGATTTAAAAATTTTTTGTGGAAATATTCATCGTCTGCTAATGAAATTTGGCGGCTGTTGGTACACTACTGATTCTCATTTTACCGCACTGATGTCAAAAACTTATGCGGCAATTACTGGCAAAGATGAAGCTATAATGTCGAATGCAACCAGTAAAGGTCGTAAAAAAGTTGGCGAGTTTGATAAAAATGAAACTGTATTTACGAATGGAACTTTTGAAGAGCGCAGAAATTTTTTGGAAGAATGCGGCTTTACCGTTGAAAGTTTTCGTTATCCCGAAAAGTTAAAAATTATTCCTTCGCTGAAAGATAATCCTACGCTGATGAATAAAATTTTGGCGGCTTATCAAGATATGGAAATTTGGAAATTGACGGCGGATGATACTGACTTAAGCGAAAATGAAATTGACCTTCCCTTTACGCAAAATTTATCGGTAAAAGATAATATCCTTTCCATTCGTATAAGCGGACGTTTAGATACAATCACTGCGCCGAAATTGTTGCAACAATACGAAGAATATCAAGCCGAAAATAAATTTGCGGAAATTCACATTGACGCGGCGGAACTTAGCTACATTTCTTACGCAGGATTGCGCGTATTTAAAATTATGCGTGAGTCATTGGACGACGAAAATTTATTTAAGATTGTCAACGCGAATGACGAAGTTGGAGAAATTTTAAAGGAAGACGGCTACACGATAAATTGACGATGAATCAAGGGTAATTACTTTGAATTTGCCAGAATTTTATTTTTACATTGCAATTTTTACTTTTGAAGACGACGGAATACACGTAACTTTTCCTGATTTGGCGGGATGTGTCACTTTCGGTAAAGATGAGCGCGAAGCTTACTTTATGGCGCAGGAAGTTTTAAAGTTGCACCTTTACGGTATGGAGGAAGATGGTTTAGAAATTCCTGTTGCAAGTACCACAAAAAATTTATCCGCAAATGAAAATTTCGCATCAAATGAAGTTTTTGCTATGATAAATGTTTCAATGTCCACTTTTCGCGACGAACAGAATAAAAAATTTTCGTCGAACTTAAACACGGCAATTTAAAAGGTTGTGAAAAAATTTTATGAAAGATTTTGCTACGATTGAACAAGCGATTGACGATATAAAGCGCGGAAAAATGATCGTCGTTATTGATGATGAAGACCGCGAAAACGAAGGCGATGTAATCTGCGCGGCGGAAACTGTCACGCCTGAAATTATAAATTTTATGGCGACGCATGCTAAAGGTTTAATCTGTACGCCGATTGACGGAAAGCGCCTTGATGAACTTGGTATCGGTCAAATGGTTATCAACAATACCGACAATCACGAAACGGCGTTTACTGTATCGATTGACGCTTACGACACGGAGACAGGCATTTCAGCTTATGAACGTTGCCGCACGATTAAACTTTTGCTGGATAAAAACGCTAAGGCGGCTAGTTTTCGTCGACCTGGTCACGTCTTCCCATTGCGTTCAGTTGAAGGCGGAGTACTTCGCCGCGCAGGTCACACTGAAACGACGACTGATTTAGCGCGTATGGCTGGACTTTATCCCGCTGGTTTATGCTGTGAAATTATGGACGACGATGGGCATATGATGCGAACTGAAAAGCTGAAAGAATTTGCAGACCGTCACGACTTGAACATTATCACGGTTCGCGCTTTGATTGAGTACCGCAAGCATACGGAAAAATTTGTACGGAAAATTGCGGAGGCGGACTTCCCTAGCAAGTACGGTCACTTTAGAATTAAAGCTTATGAAAATTCCCTTGATAACAAATGCCACTTAGCGCTTGTGAAAGGTGACGTTGCAGGCAAAGAAAATGTTTTAGTACGTGTTCACTCTGAATGTTTGACTGGCGACGCTTTAGGCTCATTACGTTGTGATTGCGGCGACCAACTTGCAACGGCATTGCAACGTATTGAAAAAGCTGGGCAGGGCGTTTTACTTTATATGCGGCAGGAAGGGCGCGGCATTGGTCTTGCTAACAAAATGCGTGCTTACGAATTGCAGGACGCTGGCAAAGATACCGTTGAAGCGAACGTACTTTTGGGCTTTAAGCCTGACTTGAGGGACTACGGCATTGGTGCGCAAATTTTAGTAGACTTGGGCTTAACTACGATTCGGCTGTTGACAAATAATCCTGCTAAACGTGCAGGGCTTGAAGGTCACGGCTTGACTATTGTTGAAAGAGTGCCTATTATTGTTGCGCCGACAAAGTTTGATAAAAAATATTTGACGGTTAAGAAAACTAAAATGGGTCATGTGCTGGATTAATGCGTAATGTAAATAAAGGTAATTAGCGGCATTTCCCAGCGCCGCTGTAACGTTGAATTGTCAAATCAAGTGCAACGTTTTTGACTACCAGATTTCTTTCGCGGGCGATTATTTAAATTTTTCACTACGTCTTGCAAATCTTCTTCACTCACTTTCCCAAAGTCGCAACCCTTAGTATAATATCCTCTTAAAAGTCCGTTTGTATTCTCATTCGTTCCCATTTCCCACGTCTGATGCGGCGGCGGAAAGTAAAATTCGACTCCTAGTTCTGTTGTTATACTTTCCAACGGTTCATTCTTCAACGCACCTATCAGCGCCGCGTTTACTATCTGTCAACGTAAGCAACCACTCTTGGTTTAACTTTCCGCTACCGTATCCGTTTCAAAATCTCCCAATCTTGTCCGCTCATTTTTATTGCGCTGCGGCTTGCCTTTGTGCCTTAGTTTTCTTATCGCTCCACGATTTCCCGTTGAACGTTTCTGCTCTGGCGTATCGAACATTTATTGCACGATAAATTGTTTTATGCTTATGGGATAATGTTCAAGTTTGAGACGCCCTGCAATTAACATTTCTGTCGATAGTAGCGGCAATTTTACGCAGGGAAATATTTGGAGAAGTAAGAAGATATATCTTTTCACGCTCAAGTTTTCTTCCTTTCTTTATGAGTTACAAGAATTTTAGCAGAACTTAATATTTTTAAGTGTTGCACTTAGATTGTACATTCAAGCGCCAAAAGAAAAGTAGTCCATAAAAAATTTTAAAATTGTTCAATACTCCCTGTTTATAAATAAAAAATAAAAAAAATTTATTAAACAGTATGAAGTTTGACATTTTAAAGTATTGTTTTTTTTTTGTCACTGTGTTAAGATTGACGCCGTGCCGTAATTATTTTTTAACGGGAGGTCATATTTGAAAGATGAAAATCACCATTAACAGCATAGATAATTACGAAAGCGAGGCAACGATAACTTTTGATGCGGCAGAACTTGAAAAGACTAAAAGCCGTGCCAGCAAACAGCTTGCTAGCCGTACCACTTTTCCTGGTTTCCGCAAAGGTAAAGTTCCGCCTGCAAAAATTTTAGAACAGTATTTCGGCAAAGGCGCAATTTTGGACGAAGCCGCAGACATTCTCATTCGTCAAGGCGCTAATGACATTTTGAAGACGATGACCTATGTTCCAGTCACTGAAATGAAACCCGAAATTATCACTTGCGAAGAAGGCAAAGATTTCGTTTTCAAGCTGACTTATACGCCATATCCTAAAGTTGAACTTGGCGAATACAAAGGGCTTGTCGTTGAAAAAGTTGTCGAACCTGTTACGGACGAAAAAGTTGAACATCAAATTGAACACGTTCGCGAAAATAATTCTAAACTTGTTGACGCTGAAGAAGGCGCGACGGTTGCTGACGGGGACTTCATCACGCTTGATTATGTAGGAACTGTTGACGGTGAAAAATTTGCTGGCGGCGAAGGTAAAGATCGCCCACTTGAAATTGGCTCACACACTTTCATTGATGACTTTGAAGAACAACTTATCGGCTTGAAAGTCGGCGATGAAAAAGACGTTAAAGTCACTTTCCCAGAAGGTTATCACGCGAAAGACCTTGCCGAAAAACCTGCCGTCTTCCATTGCAAAATTAACAGCATTAAGCACAAAGAAATTCCAGAACTCAATGAAGAACTTGTCAAGAAAGTTTCTAAGTTTGAAACGGTCGAAGAATTTAAAGATAGCATTCGTAAAAATTTAGAGGCTGTGGCTGAACGTGACGCCCTTGTCAAACAGCGTGAAGATGTCGTTCAAAAAGCCGTTGACAATATGACTGTCGACTTGCCGCCTGTTATGATTGAAAATCGTATCGACCACCTTATTGCTGAACTTGAAGCAAATTTGCAAGTTCAAGGGCTTAAGTTGGAAGTTTACCTTGCCGCGAATGGAAAGACGCTTGAGGAACTGCGCGAAGATTATCGCGAAGGCGCGAAAACAGATTTGCTTATTGATATGATGTTGGAGGAAGTTTCGCGGATTGAAAATATTCAAGTTGATGAAAAAGATGTCAACATGGAAATTGCGGTAATGGCTAGTATGTACCGTGCAACGCCAAAACAAATTGTTAAGGCGCTCCGTGATAACGGACAAATTCAAAACGTAATTTCTAACGTTCG
>JAFSUE010000158.1 GCA_017445435.1 Selenomonadaceae bacterium
TACTATGAATTTACAGAGACAAAATCTGACGGTACGACGGAAACTGTAAAATCGCCAACTTACGGTCAAATGAAAAATGCCGTTACAACCGCGATTAAAGGACTTTATAATTATTGGTTGGGTGAAAGCGCAAAGCTTAATTACGATTCACTTGGACTGGCGCTTAATGGACAGACGATTGGAATTTGTTTTTGTACGGGTGGAGAGTACAACGAATTTTCGGCAGATACCGAATCTATTCGCAAAGATACTTTACCCGCCGACAATATTATCATTGGCATTTGTCTTTATAGTTACGGCATACTCAATCCGCAATTTGTAGGTGATTCTTCGCAGACAGAAAATTTCCGTTACGACACGAAAGGCGCTGTTATCACAAACTACGGCGAAGAAGACGCGATTTATTTTGATAAAGACGTTGACACTTATTCAATCTCCACTTATCTAAACGATTTTTAAATTGAATCACCGACTGGCGAAACTAAATATGATTTATCTATGCTTGTACTTCGTGACGTTCGCGGCAAGCTTATGACTTTTGAAACACCCAACGGTACGGCTTATGCTTACATGGCGTCCGATTCAAATGAAGTCAACGGAAATAATTTTGGCGACGGAAATAATTATGAAATTCTTTTCGGCGCAAATTATGCAAATGATACGATTCGAGCAGGTAACGGCGGAAGTTATCTTTGGGGCGGCTTGCAAGGTAATGATGAAATTTTCGGTGGCAACGGCGTTGATACTTTTGTTTACGGTTTCTAAGTCATTTTCTGTTTTTTAGATGGAAATGATTCTGTTCAAAATGCAGAAAATCAAGACATCGTAATCTTAAAAGATATTACGCTTGACCAAATTAAAACCGCGCAGATTAATGACGGCGGCGTTAATTTGCAATTTACCGACGGCGGCTCACTTACAATCAATGGCACACCTTCAACGTTCATAGTAAGAAATTCAAATACTACTACCTATCGTGCTGATTATCAAAATAAAATTTGGACGCAAGGTTAATTCGGAATGCGAAATGAAAACTAAAAATTAATCGTGGAAAAATTTTTCTACGACTTTTTTTATTTAATTGAAAAATTTTCAGGTAAAATATTTTTTTTCTGTTATAATGGCGGCTGTTGGGAGGAAATTTTTTTGTCGAGAAAATTTTTTTAGCTGGTGAGGAATTATGAGTGAAAGAGCCTTGCGTGAAAGAATGGCGCAACGTAGAAAACTTGCCGTAAGCAAAACTTTGGTATCATTTTTAATTTGTCTTTTTATCGGCGTGGCGTCATTGGGCGTCTACGCTGGTTTCCGTTTCACGGACAAAGTTTCTACGTCTGCAAATTCAAATAATTTTTTCACGCAGAAAAAAAATTCGGCGCAGGAAGAAACAATTTTGCCGACCGTCAAACAAAATATGACGCTGATTTTAATGGGCGTCGATGAACGCAAAGATGACGTTGGCAGGTCTGATACTTTAATGTTTCTGAATTTTTCCAGCGACGAAGTGTCCTTGTTGTCAATACCGCGTGACACAAGAGTTTACATTGAAAGGCAGGGTTATCAAAAAATTAATGCGGCGTATGCTTACGGCGGAGAAAAGTTGACGCGTCAAACTGTCGAAGATTTTCTTGGCGTCGACGTTGACCGCTACATTAAAATCAATACTCACGCTTTCCCAAAAATTATTGATGAAATGGGCGGCATTGATATTTACGTTGAACGCGATATGCAGTACGAAGATCCTTGGGACGACGACGGCGGACTTATCATTGACCTTCGGCAAGGTTATCAACATTTAGACGGCAATGAAGCGGTTCAATTTGTACGTTACCGCGATTCAGAAGGCGACGCTGGCAGAGTTCGTAGACAACAAGCTTTCATGCGTGCGCTTGCAGAAAAAGTTACTGACCCTTCAACTTTGTTGAGGTTGCCAAAAATTTTAAGTGTTGCCTTTGACGCTGTCGAAACAGATTTATCAATGGGCGAAATGTTGGCGCTTGCTGGTACGTTAAAATCTGCCGAATCTGCAGGAAACATTCAAACGGGCGTTGTGCCAGGCTATATGGAATACATTGACAACATTAGCTATCTTGTTCCCGACGCTGAAAGACTTGGTGAAGTTGTCATGGAAAATTTGAAGATTGACGCTAGCAAAAGTCACTTTGAAAATCTTGCGTTGGAGTACGACAGAGGATCGCCCGCAGATTTTTACGATGTGAATCCCAACTTGGAGCGCGATTTACAAATTATGGACGACTTCCACCGCGCAAAGTTCAACTTTGAAGAAAATAAATTGTAAGCTTAAATCAAATCTTAAAGGAAATTATAAATGGAACAACTTAGAAATTATTTTTTATTCGACGAACGCAAAACAAATCTGCGTACAGAAATTTTAGCAGGCGCAACGACTTTCCTTTCAATGTTGTATATCGTCATAGTAAATCCAACTGTCTTTTCAACGGCGGGAATGGATTTTGGCGGCGTGTACGTTGCAACGATTATTGCAACGGTAATAGGCACAATGATAATGGGCGTGGCGGCGAATTATCCAATAGCGATAGCGCCAGGCTTAGGCATCAACGCTTATTTAGTTTATTCGGTAATGTTATCTCAAGGCGTCGCATGGCAACAAGCACTTGGCGCGGCGGCAGTTGCATCTGGAATTTTTACGCTGTTATCGCTTACACAATTTCGCGAAATGTTCATTAACTCAATTCCACTTTCGCTGAAAAAATCTATCGCGGCAGGTATCGGCTTATTCATTGCGTTAATTGGTTTTCGTAGCGGTCACATTGTCATTCCTTCTGACGCAACGATGATAGCTTTCGGCGACCTTGACGATCCAATTTTGCATTTAACGGTTATCGGACTTTTAATCACGATGATTTTAGTTGTGATGAACGTTAGGGGCGGAATTTTTATCGGCATGATTTGTACGACGTTTTTTGCATGGATATTTGGATATTGGCATTTGCCGCAAGAATTTTTTTCAACGCCGCAAGGTTTCGACCAAACTTTTATGCAGTTGAGCTTTGACGGTATGCCGTCACTGGCAATGATAATCTTCACGATTTTATTAGTAACGCTTTTCGACACTACTGGAACAATGCTCGGCGTCGGTCAACAAGCTGGATTGATTCGCGACGATAAATTTCCCAATTTGAAAAGCGCGTTACTTGCAGACTCAATCGCCAGTTTTGCAGGCGCATTTGCTGGTACAGGTCCAACATCAAGCTACGTCGAATCTGGAACGGGCGTTGCGGCTGGTGGACGAACGGGCTTTACGTCATTTGTCACGGCATTTTTATTTTTACTGTTGCTATTCTTTCAACCAATCGCGGCGTCAATCGCATCAATTCCAGCGGCAACATCTCCCGCGTTAATTTTAACAGGTTGCTTTATGGTCGCTGACGTTGCAAATATTGACTGGAAAGACTACACGGAAGCTTTTCCCTCTTTCTTGACAATGGTTTTAATGCCGTTTACCTACAGCATAACAAACGGCGTCGGCATTGGAATAATAACTTACGTTATATTGAAAGTTGCAACGCGGCAGTGGCGGCAAATTCATCCGTTGTTGGCGGTTATGGCGATATTATTTTTAATTCAAATGCTTTACTAAGGTTAAGTGGTAGCGTTTAGGAAATTCCTACTCACTACTCACTACTCACTACTGACTATGACAAAAAAATTTAAAATTCTAACTTACGGCTGCCAAATGAACGTTGCCGAATCTGAACGTATGGCAGGACAACTTTATAAAATCGGCTACAAATTGACGGACGATATTGCGGCGGCTGACTTAATTTTAATTAACTCCTGTTGCGTACGCGCTACGGCGGAGGATAAAATTTACGGCAAGATTGGCGAGCTTAACCGCTACAAGTTGCAGAATCCCGCGTTGATTATCGGCGTTATGGGTTGCCTTGCGCAGAAAGACGGCGACGACTTGATTAAACGTTATCCCAACGTTGACTTCGTATTGGGAACTGCGCGGCGCGGTGAACTTTCTAACGTTGTGGAAAGTTTTGAATCTGCGCGGAAAAGATTTGTCGACACTTCCAACGTTAGCGGACAAATTATTGAGCCTGAAGTTTTTCCCATTCGCACTGGTAAAGTGTCTGCCTTCGTGCCGATTATGTACGGTTGCAACAATTTCTGTACCTATTGCATTGTGCCGTATGTTCGCGGACGTGAAAGAAGCCGTCCTGCCGCCGAAATTTTCGCCGAAATTAAAAACGCCGTCGATAATGGCTACAAGGAAATAACTTTGTTGGGGCAAAACGTCAACTCTTACGGTAAAGATTTGCAGGAGATGACCTTTGCAAAACTTTTAGCCGCTGTTGATAAAATTGAAGGGCTTAAACGTCTTCGCTTTATGACTAGCCATCCGAAAGATTTATCAGACGAATTAATTGACGTTATGGCGAACGGTAAAAATATTTGTGAACATATTCATCTGCCTGTACAGTACGGTTCAAATAAAATTTTGCAAAAGATGAATCGTGTTTACACCGTCGAAAAATATTTTGAGCTTGTCAAAAAAATTCGCGCCGCCATTCCGAATATCAGTTTGACGACTGATTTAATTGTCGGCTTTCCTGGCGAAACGGAAAAAGATTTTCAGCTGACGTTAGATTTTCTGCGCGAAATTAAATTTGATATGGCATTCACTTTCATTTATTCCGAACGTAGCGGGACGCCTGCCGCAAATTTTGACGGCAAGGTTGACGACGAAACTAAACACCGCCGCCTTAATGAATTAATGGCGGTACAAAATGAAATTAGCCTTGCGAAAAATTTACAGCTGGACGATACGACGGTTGAAGTTTTAGTCGAAGGCGCTAGCAAGACTGACAAAAATATTTTCACTGGTCGGACGCGTACAAATAAATCTGTACTCTTCCCGCATGGTACGGAAAGTGCTGGCGATTTAATCAACGTGAAAGTTAATCAAGTGCAAACTTGGATTCTGAAAGGCATTCGAGATTTTTTATAAAATGCGAAATGTAAGGGCATAATGATAAGATGGAGTTGAATAACGGACTTAAAGTTCACGTAGGATAGAAAGGGGCGCGCAAGGACGCGCGCCCGCCCGCGCAAATCGCGTGATGCGATTTCAGCGGGCATGTTTCTTTTTGCTACTTTTTCTTTGCGCCAAAGAAAAAGTAGTTTAATTAAAAATTTTTCTAAAAACTTTAAGTTTACTAACAACCTCTAAAATTTGAACGCTACCATATAAAAATTTGCAGGAATTTCATAACTTGCAGGGAACTGATAACCTTGCAAGTTTTTTTGTGAAAATTTTAAAAGCTTAAAGATAAATGAAGGGATAAAATTGGTTTCAGAGTGGGAACTTTTTTTGAGATTAGCGCTTTCATGCGTTTTAGGCGGCATAATCGGTTATGAAAGACAGAGCCGTAGAAAATCGGCGGGATTGCGGACAAACGTTTTAGTTTGTCTTGGCTCATGCTTGATAATGGTACTTAGTGAAGCGCTTTACTTCAACGTCGAAGGACGTACTAACGCAGACCCTGCACGATTAGCGGCGCAAGTTGTCAGCGGCATCGGCTTTTTAGGCGCAGGCGCGATTATGAAGGAAGGCTTAACCGTCACAGGTTTAACTACGGCGGCTTGTCTTTGGGTAGTAGCTGGCGTTGGACTTGCAGTAGGCGCAGGCTATTATTCAGGCGCACTTTTCACGACGGGATTAATTTTCGCCACGCTTGGAACACTTTCACGCATTGACGAATGGGTTATGCACGACCAAAATTTATATTTAAAAGTTCGTACCCATGACAAGCCAGGTCAGCTTATGCACATTAGCTCTTGCATTGACGATTTGCAGTTGAAAGTTCGCGGCGTCAAAGTTACGGCTGATGAAAACCACAACGATATTTTGTGCATTGACTTTGAGGTTTATAACCATCGCGGCTTGAAAGGCGTTATCGTCGTCGACGCGATTAAACGTATTGAAGGCGTCTTAAGCGTTGACGTTAATTAAATTTAAAATTTAGGAGAAAATTTTGTGATAGTTTATACAGTTAAAGGCGGAAAATATTTTCCCGTCGCTGAAAGTTTTGCAAATGACGCTGAAACTCTGCGCGGGATTTACATTAATTTAACGAATCGCTGTAACAATGACTGCGTATTTTGTCTGCGCGATAAAAAAGTTATGGCGGCTGAAAAAAGTTTGTGGCTTGACGAAGAGCCGACAGTTGACGACGTTAAAGCGGAATTGAACGCCGTACCTTTTCATCTTGTCAAAGAAATTGTCTTTTGCGGTTTCGGTGAACCGACGATAAGACTTGCCGAACTTACGGAAATTTTGCGCTACGTAAAAAAAATTCAGCCGAACATTTCAACACGGCTGAATACAAACGGACTTGGTGAACTTGAACACGGGCGCGATATTTCTGCGGATTTTAAAAATATTTTGGACGTGGCGTCAATCAGCTTGAATGCGGCGACGGCTGAAAGATATTTGAAAATTACGCGCTCAAAGTTTGGCATTCAAGCTTACGCGGCAATGTTCACTTTTGCCGAGCATATGAAAAAAACTGTCCCGCAAGTTGTAATGACGATTGTTGATAAAGTTACGCCGCCAGATGAAATTTCCGCCTGTAAAAAAATTTGTGCTGAACACGGCGTAACGCTTAGGATTCGCCCCTACGAAAACAGTTAATTGAATGAAGAATTTTTAATTACGCATTACGAATTACGCATTATGTTTGCGTTTTCAAGAGCTGAAAAGCCTGCCGAAAATTTTTTCAAGGCGGCTACAGCGTCATTAAAAGATTCAGTCAAAACTAATTCAACGCGACTTCCCAAAAGTCTTTTAGCTTGCCGAAAAATTAATTTGTAATCGTCACTCGACGAAACTAAAACGTAGCTTGACGCTAAATCCGAATGCGCCGCGCCAACAATTTCCGATACCGATGGCGAAGATTCTTCACTGCCAGAAACTAAAATTGACGCGCCAGCATCTTGCAAAATTTGCGCTTCAGCCGCATTTCTAGCTACTGCAAGCGCCGCAACTTTCATCAACGCATCATGCGCGGGGAGTTGATGACTTTCGCTCATATTCGTAATTTTCACGTCGTGCAAAGGTCCCCAGCCCAACGCTTGATCAATCGCATTGCCAACGTGATCTGTGTGTAAGTGAATATCCAGCGTACCGCTTGACCGTTCGACGATTGAAAAACTGCTGAAATCTTTCATACGCTGTTCAACTTCATAAATATTCGCCTTAGAATTTTTCACGCGAAGACGTACGCAGTACGGTCGAACTCTATCGTTGCGCGGGTCAGGCATATTTTTATGAATGCCTAAGCCCAACGATAAACTTACGGCGGGCGATACAAAATTTCCGTCAAGACCTTTCAAGCAACCTTTCAAAAAGCTGAACATAATGTGTGCGCCAGCGTCATTGTGTCCATTTTTTTCGACGGCATCTTCACCCGCTTTAATCGCCGTAGATAAAATTTCTGAAATTGGTTTGCCGTCACGAACTGCGCGGTAAGCACCTTTAGCAACTGCCTTTGCAACAAATATGAATGGGCTGTCATGATTTTCAGGCATAACACGTTGGGAATACAAAATGCCATACTGAAAAGCCTTGCCAAATTCAGAGCCAGTAGCTTCGTATTTGCCAATTAAACCAGTAGCAATTCCGTGAAACATTTGCGCCAAAACTACGCCAGCATTTCCGCGAGCACCAAATACAGCCGCCGTTGCAACACGTCTACTCAAGCCGCCTAAGCTGTCGTCTTTAGCTTCTGTCAATGGCATAACCGCCGCGCCTATCGTTCGCAAAATGTGTGTACCAGGCAAAGTTCCCGCGCCTGTCTGCGAATTTATATTTTCATATTCTAATAAAAATTCGCTGTACGCGCCTGAAATCATTCTCTTGAAATCTCCACCAGTTATAACTTCTCTACTGCCCGTCATAGAATCACCACCTTTTGATATAACGTCGAAATTTTTTACTTTATCATTAACTAACCATTCAAAAATTCGCTGATAATAAATCGCGGTCGTCTTTTTGTTTCCAAATAAATTTTTCCGATATATTCGCCTACAATGCCGATTGACAACAGCACAAGTCCACCTAAAAACCATAATGACGCCAATGTACTGGACCAACCTGCTACTACGCCGCCTGTAAAATATCTATAAAAAATCCATAGCAACACAAGCAAACTCAATAGCGAAATTGTAAAGCCTAACCGCGTAATTAATCTTATTGGCTCAATCGTCAGTGAAGTTATTCCTTCAAATGCAAACGCCAACATTTTTTTCAGCGGATATTTACTTTCTCCCGCGAAACGTTCTGCCCGTTCGTAATAAACTATTGTTGAAGGATAGCCAATCATCGGCACAAGTCCGCGCAGAAATAAATTTACCTCTTCAAATTCCGCCAGACCGTTCAAGGCGCGTTTACTCATCAATCTATAATCGGCGTGATTGTTTACAACGTCAGCGCCTAAAATTTTTATCAGCTTATAAAAACTTTCCGCCGTGAATCGCTTGAAAAAAGTATCAGTCGCCCGTTTACTTCTCACGCCGTAAACAATGTCATAGCCTTCAATGTATTTGTCAATCATTTTGTCAACGGCGTTGATGTCGTCTTGTAAATCGGCGTCCATTGAAATTACGGCGTCCGCAAAATCTTTTACCGTCATTAAGCCAGCAAGTAATGCGTTTTGGTGTCCGCGATTTCTTGAAAGATTAATGCCGCCGAAAATTTTATCAGCCGCGTGGAGTTCACAAATAATTTTCCACGTTAAATCTTTTGAGCCGTCATTCACAAAAACAATTTTACTATCGGCAGAAATTTTTTCAACTTCAATCAATGCCAAAATTTTTTCACGAAGTCGCCGCGCAGTTTCGCGCAAAACTTCTTCTTCGTTGTAGCACGGCACGACGATATAAAGTTTAGTCATTAAAATTCTCCAGTTTATATTTTTCAAATCTGTCTTTGAAAAGCTCGGGATTATTAGGATAAAGATTGACGAAAAGATTTTCCACGAAGTCAATATCAGATTTTTCGTAAGGCGAAATTTTTTCGTAAACTTTCAACGTGACGCAATCTGAAACTTTTTCCGTCGGGTACAGCGAAATTTCTTTGACGAATCGAAAATGCCTTGCAAGCGGCATACTTGTAACCAATTCGGAAATTTTCCATACTACCGATTGATCTTGCGGGAGCAAATGTACTTGAATTGGCGCAGAGATAATAATAATGTCCGCATCAAAAAAATTTATTGGGAAACCGTCGCGTAAATCAATATCCGCCGTAAACATCATCTTGGGGGCGGCGTCCAATGTATCGGGAAGTCCACTTTGTTTAAAACTAGTCGCGTTGTAAAGTCCGCTACTCATTAAAGGGTAAGCTTTACGGTTGCCCTCGTCGCACATCGTATTAATTTCCCCAATAAAATTTTTCAACTCGTCAATGTCGTTGCGAACAGGCGGAATGTAGCTGAAATTTATTTTTTGATCCGCAATTTTAACGGGTAAAATGTTCGTGTAAGCTTGAACAAAATTTAGCGCTAACAGAAAGATTAAAATTCCTCCGCGCAGTTTAGATTTTTTCAGCGCAATTAAAATCGTTACGGTAACAATCGCGCAGAATGGGATTAACATTGTATAGTAATGTTGCATTCCCATAAATTGTATACGCGAAATTAAAATTACTGTGACTGCCGCCCAAGCTGTAGAAAAAATTGTAAGTGGACGAAAATTTTTTGATAGCAAGCCTGCAATTATTCCAGCAAAAAAAATTATATAAAGTGCCAAGCCACCTTTCAAAACGTGTGCAAAAATTTTTATCGTTAAAGTATGTCCGACTGTATATGCCGAATAAGCCGCGCCGTGATTGTAAGTTAGGACGTGTTCGACGAATGGAAAAAATAAAATTGCCATCAATCCTGCGCCGAATATTCCGATGACGAAAAATTTTTTTATCAGCATAAAAATATTTCCGCGCAGATAAATTTTGTAAACCGTAAAGCCGAAAAATAATCCTATAATCATATAAGCCGCCGAGCGACTTTGAATCACTGCCAAAATTGACAGCACCGCGATTAAAAATAATCGTAACGGTTGAAATTTTTCGTCGTCCAAATTCAGCAACATCAGCCACAAAATTATTCCCTGCAACATTATCGCGACGTTAGCGTAGCCGTTCATTACTGGAATTTCAATCAGCGGAATTGAAAACAAAATTAAAAGTATCGCCGCGCAGGAAACATTTTCTTCACAAAATTTTTCTATTGCGGTTTTAATTGCCGCCGCCGTTAAAAAAATTGCGGGCAGTGCAAACATTATCCAAACGTACATTGTATAGGCAAGAAAACTTTTTCCCAAAATATGCATCAGTAAAGCCATAAGCATCGGCAAAAAATTGTTATAGTCTCTATAATTTATTGAGAAAATTAAGTTTTCCCACGCCGTGAAAGGTTCTGAAAAAACTGTCTGCTCGCATACAATGGTTGGTTGCCAAGTTTCCGCAAAATCCCAAAAATAAATCCATTGTTGACGGCTTACTTGCCAAAATACAAATGCCGTTCCTACTAAAAGCACAAATAAAATTTTTCCGCGTTCTTCACGAAAAATTTTTACGAAGTCAACGTTACAAAATTTCAGCGAAAAAATTATTACGCCATAATAACATATCAACATCATTAAGCAAAGAATTATAAGCAACACCCCTTCCTTAATGCAAAAATTTTTCTACACGATTAAAAGCTAATCGTTACGAATAAAATCTTGTATCGTAAGTTTACGTTGCGTCTTAAGTTCGCGCATTGGCGTACTGTTCGACGGCAGGGACGCTGATAATTCGTCAAATTCTTTCAACGCCGCCTTTAAACTGTTAGACGATGAAATTTCTTTACCGTCAGGCGTCCGCAAAACAATTTCCAACTTGTCATTTTCGCGGATTGAGTCTGTGAAGTCGACAGGATGACCATTAACGCGAATTTCAAAACTCAAGCGGCTTTTAGGATTCGGCGGATTAAATTTCACGGCAAGTAAAGCGTCACTAACCGTTACAGATTTTCTTGAAGTTTTCTTGCAAACAATTTCCGCGCCGTCTTCGACAATCGTATTTAAATTTGACGGACGACCATTGACCTTTAATTCAAGGCTAGACATTGTCGGAATTTGAACTTCCTGCCCTTCGTAAGAAATTTTTATGTAAGCATTAATGCCAATGTAGCTAATAATGTCAGCAACTTTCGGGCTAGGCGAATCGACGTACTCAATTCTATCATTTGGGCGAACAGGTTCATCAAGTTGTGTTTCCATATCGTTGAGGGAAATTTTCGGCACGCAACTATATAAAAATTTCTGTTCGTTCAGCGTGTAATTAATCTGCCGCCCTTCAGCAGGATAACCCGCAATGTTCAAAACTTCTTCAACGGTACGCAGGGAAGTCGTGTCAATTTCGTCGCCGTCGTGCAAAAGGCGATTGGGTAAGCTGTCTTCATCGTTGACTAAAATTTTTGGCGTGACAGGTTCTTCAGAGCCGTTAATTTTCACGTAAAAATTTGGCGAAACAATTACAACGTCGGCAACTCTAAGCTTAGGCGTTCGACCGTCGACGCCGTGTTCAACGTGTATTCGGCAATCATTTTTAATCACCGTTTCCAACGTCGCAGGTTGACCGTCAAGCGTCAATTTAGCAACTGTCCCCATACTGCCAGGAAAAATTTTTTTCTCGCCGTTAATGACGACCATTAAACCAAGTCCCGGCTTACCGTTCCACTTGCGAAGTTGAATGCCAGCGCTTAAAAGTGCGTCGCTTACCGTCAATTCGCGGAAATGGAATAAGCTGTATTCCTCATCATTGACGAAGACTGTTAAAAAGTGCAAAGTGTTACTCGACGCGATTTTCAAAATTCCCAGTGGCGTCACGGCGTCAGGCTTGCAAAGTTCTGGTGGAATGCCAGTTACGCCTTCAACGTTTTCAGGTGTACGAACTCTAACGCGTTGTTGTGGAATTTTCAGCGCGTCTGCAACATATTCATCCAGTTTCGGCGTAAGTGAGCCGCCGCCTACTAAAATTACAGCTTGTGGAAGTTCGCCGCCGTTAAGTTCCAAAATCGAATTGGAAATTGCATTTGCTAAGTTAGAAATTGTTTCAGAAATTGGCGCTACAATTTCTTCCGCCGTCAAATTATATTCTTCGCCAAGTATATCGGCAAAAGTTGCGCCTTCTCCCATAGCCGCTTTACGTTTAACAGCCTCTGCAACGTTGAAATCTAATAAAAATTTTTGTGACAGCGCCTCTGTAATTTCATCGCCAGCAATAGGCACCATACCGTAAGCAACAACAGCGCCGCTCTTCGTAATGGCAACGTCGGAAGTTCCCGCGCCAATGTCGACCAAAACTAAATTTAAGTGTCGCATTGTCTGCGGAATTAAAACATTTATTGCGGCAATAGGTTCAAGCGTCAACGCCCGCATTTCCATTCCTGTATAATTCAGCGCCGTTTGCATTGAGTCGATAACTTGACGCGGCAGGAACGTTGCAATAATTTTCGCGCGTGCATGCCGTCCACGTTGCCCAACTAAAATTTTCAGCGGTACGCCGTCCAATTCGTAGCTGATAATGCTAAATCCTACGCAACAGTAACTTGTTCTGTCGTCAATCACATTTGATTCGATAAGTTTCGACTGCGCAATTTGAACGCCAGTGAAATTTAAATTGCTCTGTTGCTCTTCGGTAATGACGCCGTGCATTTCCATTTCAACTTCAGCAGTCATCGTGTACAAGGCGCGACCTGCGGCGGCAACTGCGGCGCTTGTAAGTTTGCCAACAGTTTTTGAAAGCGTGTCACGAACTTTTTCAATGACTTCAGCAACTTGTGGCACGTCGTGAATTTGTCCGTCAAGCATGGCGCGGGTAGTATGTTCCTCACGCGTATTTGCGATAACTTCCAAGTTGCCTTTTTTATCGCGAAGTGCAACGATACCTATAACACTGCGCGTACCAATATCAAGGGCAAAAACTTTTTCGCGTTCGTCGTCACGGTAAAGCGGCTTAGCAGATTTTTTTTCAGGAGTAGAAATTTTTTCCTCAACGGCAGGAATTTTTTCAGCCGCAGATTTTTTTTCGGGCTTAGATTTTTTTTCAGACGACAAAGTTTTATCTTTTACTTCAACCGCATCAACTTTTTTCTTACGTGTACGCTTTTTACTGGCGGCAGATTTTTTTGGTGCATCGTCAACAGTTTTGTCGACAACTTTTTTCTTGCGACCGCGTTTAGGTTTTTCCTCCACGTTTAAATTTTTATCAGTGACAGTAACGGTATCTGTTGACTGTTCAATATTTTCTGTACCCTCATTAATTTTATCTCCGACTTCAATTTCGGGCATGGACTTTTCCTCCCACTTAAAAAGGTTATGCGGTTTATTTCGCGAATCAACTAGAATAATCCTTTTTTAGGAAGTTGGGATTAAAGATTGAGGACTGGCAAAATAAAAAAAATTTCAGCGTGTTACATCGTGAAGAATGAAGCTGAAAGGTTAGCACTGTCTTTAAAAAATCTGCGCGGCATTGACGAAATTATAATTGTCGACACTGGCTCAACTGATAACACGTTGGAAGTTGCAAAAAAATTTGGCGCAAAAATTTTTTGTACGAATTGGGCTGACGATTTTTCCACGCCGAGAAATTTAGCGTTGAGTCAAGCAACTGGCGATTGGATAATTTTTTTAGATGCGGACGAATATTTTACGGCGGCGACGGCTGATAATCTTCGTAGCGTGATTGAAAGTATTGACGCTACGGCGGCGAACGGACTTTTAATTTATCTTGTCAACATTGACACGGCGGACGGCGATAAAATTTTAGATACGACCTTCGTATTGCGGATTTACAGGAATTTGAACGGGCTAGCGTACGTTGGAAAAATTCATGAGGAATTGCGGCTTGACGGAAAAAGTTTGACAAATATAATTCCGTTACCGCCGAAATTTTTAACGCTGAATCATACAGGCTATTCCGCGACGTTAAATAAGATGAAGGCGGCGCGAAATTTAAAGTTGCTGTTGGAAGAATTGGCGCAGACGAATGAACCGCAAAGAATTTACGGCTATATTGCGCAGTGCTATAATGGGCTAGAAGATTTTATCAACGCGGAAAAATTTGCTAAGCTTGACATTGAATCGGGCGTACGGCGTTCAACTTTTTCTAGCAGTTCGTATAGAATTTTGCTGGATATTTTGTCGAAGGATTCAACGCGGCTTGAGGAGCGAAAAAATTTTGCTATGATGGCGGCTGAAGATTTTCCCGACTTGCCAGACTTTTTAGCGGAGCTAGCGGAATGTTACGCCGCGCAGAAAAATTTTGAGGCGGCAATAATTTTAATGACGGGTGCACTTGAAAATTTTGCAAAGTACGACGGCATTGAGCCTTCCATTTTCGACGAAGTACGGGCAAATTTGGCGCGTCAACGTATAAAAATTTGGACGCGTGAATTTATAAAGAATTAAGAATTGAGAATTAAAAATTAAGAATTTTTTGAGGTGAAAGACTTGAAAACTAAAACTTACGTTGAAGATATTGAAAGGGCGCTTTATGATATTCGCGACGCCGACGAATCAATTTATAAATCTGACGCAGGCTTGACTGAAGAAATTATCCGTGACATTTCTGCGCGGAAAAATGATCCAGCGTGGATGTTGGACTTTCGCTTAAAGGCGCTTGAAACGTATAAAAAAATTTCCCTGCCAACGTGGGGACCTGACATTTCAAATTTGAATATGGATGAAATTGTAACCTACGTCAAGCCCAACGCTAAGCAAGTTTCTGATTGGTCTGAAGTTCCTGACGAAATTAAAAATACTTTTGACAGGCTGGGAATTCCAGAGGCTGAAAAAAAATCTTTAGCTGGCGTCGGTGCGCAGTATGATTCAGAAGTCGTCTACCACAACATACAAAAAAATTTGACAAGTCAAGGCGTCGTCTATACCGATATGGAAACGGCACTTCGTGAACATGAAGATATTGTCCGTGAATATTTTATGACGCTCATTCCGCCGAAAGATCATAAATTCGCAGCACTGCATGGCGCGGTATGGTCGGGCGGAAGTTTTGTTTACGTACCGAAAAATGTTAATGTGGAAATTCCATTGCAATCTTACTTTCGACTCAACGCGGCAGGCGCTGGACAATTTGAACACACGCTGATAATTGTTGAGGAAGGCGCGAATTTACATTTCATTGAAGGTTGTAGCGCCCCAAAATATAACGTCACAAATTTACATGCAGGTTGCGTTGAACTTTTCGTGAAGGAAGGAGCGCGGCTTAGATATTCGACGATTGAAAATTGGTCACGAAATATGATGAATTTAAATACAAAACGTGCGCTTGTCGAAAAAAACGGCTTGATTGAATGGGTAAGCGGTTCTTTCGGTTCGCACGTTTCAATGTTATATCCTTGTAGCGTTTTGCACGGCGAAGGTGCACGCGCTGAATTTACTGGCGTAACTTTCGCTGGCAAAGGTCAAAATCTTGATACAGGCGCGATTGTCATTCACGCGGCGCCAAAAACTTCGTCGAACATTAACACGCGGACAATTTCAAAATCAGGTGGCGCGGCTACGTACCGTTCAGCCGTCAAAGTTACGAAAAATGCGCCGTTCGCTAAATCGTCTGTCAACTGTGAATCACTTATGCTTGACGACGAATCAAGATCGGACACGTTGCCTGTAATGGATATTGAAGGCGCGGAAGCTGATATTGGACACGAAGCTAAGATTGGAAGAATTTCCGACGAAGCAATTTTCTATTTAACTGCGCGGGGAATTTCTGAAGACGAAGCACGCGCAATGATTGTACGCGGATTTGTTGAGCCGATAGCTAAAGAATTGCCGCTTGAATACGCCGTTGAGATGAACAATTTAATTTCAATCGAACTTGAAGGCGCTAATTGAATTAAGAATTAAAAATTAAGAATGTAGAATTTTAATAGCCCCAAGTTAAAAGTTCCCATTCGCCTTTGTCTGTACGTGCAAGCCACCATTGCCAATTTTTATATTCGGAATCAGGATTTAAAGTCAATCCATATTTCTGCGCATCTTTTGAAACGTAAAAGTCGCTTAAAAATTCTATGCAGTCCGTACATTTATCTTTGTAGCCCCTAGCCTCTATCAATTCATTCAGCCATTTAACATTTTCTGCGCTGTTGCATTCGTCGCCAGCGTAACGCAGATTATACATTTCGCAACCTTGCCACTTAGCAAACTGTTCCTGAATTAACGCTATTGATTCGTCCATATCTTCCTGCGAATAAATTTTTGACTCGCCATAATCAATTTGAACCTGCGCTGACGCTTGAACATTTATAAGCGCTAATGCCAAAATTGCTAATGTCATAAAAAATTTTTTCATAAAAATTCCCTCCAAAAATTTTTTCTCTGTCATTATACGCTATAACTTAAAAAATTTTAAATCTTTTACAGAAAATATTTCTTCTTTCTTAAATTTGCGAATAAAATTTTTTCTGAAAAATTTTATAAGTTACGCGGCGTCAAGTTCAATGTCAAGCTGAATAGAAATTTTTTGTACGTAGCAGGAAAATTTTTGTGGCGTGTAGAAATTTTCGGCTAAGATTTAACAGAAAATTTTTCAAGAGGTGAACTATTAATGTTGGGATTAAATAATCTTGCAGACGGTCTGCTGAATGCGGCTGAAAAAGTTGAAGACATCAACAGTAAACTTACGGCTAAAAAAAATGCCGTCAAAGAATCTGTTTCAGAAAAAATCAGCGACGCTAAAGAGGCAGTCAACGATAAAATCAACGATGCTAAAATGGCGGTTGATGACGCGAAAGACGCCGCAAATATCGTAAAAGAATCTGTTAGCGACGCTAAAGACAACGTTGCAACGGCGATGAAAAATGTTGCTAGAAATTCTTTGAAGTCGACTGTTGAAGAAATTAAAAGGCAAAGTTAAATTTCAGCGTTAAAATTTTGGAGGTGCAAATTTTTTTATGGACAAAGATAAACTTACAAAGCTTGTAGCAGAAAAAGTTGACGCGGCTTGCAAGGCAAGTACTCATCCTAAAAAATTTTTCATTACGGAAAATGGACGCGGCGTAGTTGACGGCGGCGACCTTTACAATGCCGTTTTGAAAGACGTTTTGGACGTTGTGAAAGTGGCGCTTGTCGATATTTTGGACGAAACTTTAAAAGTTCCCGAAGTGCCGAAGGTTGAAACTAAAGTTGAATCGAAAGTTGAATCTAAGGGTGCGCCCAGTAAATCTTCCGCGAAGGATAAAAAGAAATAGTTTGTTGTTAGCGGCGTATTGATTAAGTGGATTTTCTATTTTAATTTTTTTTTAAACTACTTTCTTTTGGCGCAAAAGAAAGTAGCAAAGAAAACATAGCGGCATTTGCGCGCTCGCGCTTTACTTTTCAGTAACAAAAGCAATACACCGCGTCCTTGTGTTCCCAAATATTCAACTCCGCAGAGCGCCATAAATGCCGCAAAGTACCATCATTTTTCAGCTTTGAATTTTTTACGTAGTTATTCAACTCTACCTAATTACTAACACCTAGAAAGGAGCGTGAAATTTTTGGATAAGAAAAAAATTGTTCATTCTGCCCGTGAAAAAATTCGTGAACAGGATAATTCCTCAAGTGGTCGTGAAGCAGTTAGCGGCGAAAAATCACTTTTGGGCGACGTGATTGGTGCGTTTATAAATATGGTTGGCGATACGTCAAATGATTCTGCTGATAATGAATCTGCGCGGGAAAGTGGACGTAGCGGCAAAACTTCAGGACGTAAGCCGCAAGGTCAAGGGCGCGTTGCATCTGTTGGAAGTCGTGTTGCCGAACAACTCAAAAAATAATTAGGAATGCGTAATTCGTAATGCGTAATGATAAATCTTACCACCTACTCACTACTGACTACTAACTAAAAAAAGATTGATAATTAGTAAGGCGGTATGTTAAGAATTAAGAATTAAGAATTTTTCCCTACTCACTACTAACTACTCACTACTAACTACTTACTAAAAAAATAATTGATAATTGGCAAGGCGTTATGTTATAATTCGTTTGAGAATTCATAATATTCTAGGAGGAGTGATTTAAATGGGGTTCGGGAAATTTTTTAAGAGGATAGCGACGGTTTGTCTAGCACTTGCCGTAGCAGTTGGTGTAGCAGGTTGCGGCGGCGGCGCTGATTCTGGCGAAAAGTTCGTGCATATCGCTACTGGTGGTACGGCTGGAACTTATTATCCCATTGGTGGCGCTATTGCAGACATCATTAAAAGGGACGTTAAAGGAATTGACGCCAACGCACAAAGTACTGGCGCGTCTGTTGCAAATATCAATATGCTCAATGACAAGCAAGTTGATATGGCGATTGTGCAAAATGACATTGCCTACTACGCCTTGAACGGTACGGAAATGTTTGAAAAGAAAGTTGAAGGTCTGCGTGGCATTGCGTCACTTTATCCTGAAACTTGCCAATTCGTCACGCTCGACGGTTCTGGCATTCACTCAATCAGCGACTTAAAAGGAAAACGTGTTGCAGTCGGCGCACAAGGTAGCGGTGTTGAATGTAACGTCCGCCAAATTCTTAAAGTCTACGGTATGACTTACGAAGATATTAACCCACAATTCCTTTCATTTGCAGAAGCGTCAGCCGCGCTTAAAGACGGTACTGTTGACGTTGCTTGCTTGACTGCTGGTTATCCTACAACTTCCGTACAGGACATCGCGTCACAAAAACAAATCAGACTCATTCCGCTTGATTCAGCTAAAATTGATGCCCTTATCGCAGATTATCCTTTCTACACAAGGACGACCATTCCAGCAGATACTTATCAAGGATTCAGCGCAGAAGTTCCAACTGTCAGCGTAATGGCAATTCTTGTTACTACTGATAGAATGGACGCGCAAACTGGCTACGACATTACAAAGGCGATTTTCTCAAATACCGATAAACTTGCGGCGGCACACTCTGCGGCTAAAGCTATTAGCAAAGAAACTGCCCTTAATGGTATGAACTTCATTAAGATGAACGAAGGCGCAGAAAAATTCTTAAAAGAATAATTTATTTAATGCGTAATTAGGAATGCGTAATTCGTAAATTAATGCGTAATGCGCAATGAGGAATGCGTAATTAAAATTTTTAGCCTCCCAATCAGGGGGCTTTTTTTGTAGGAGAAATTTTTAATGAGAATTGCAATTTTTGAAAACATTATGACGGAGGGCGGGCATGAAGTCGACTTCGATAGAATTTTAGTTGAAGAACTTGCCGCACTTGGTCACGACGTAAATTTTTATGTGCCAGAAAATTTTATCTTCCACTTTGATTATAAAGTTCCAGTAACGAAACTTGCAGGTGACGCCGTAGTTTACAGTACGTCACGCGGGCTTAGGAAAATTGCCGCCACTATCAAGCGTGAAATAAATCGTCAGCGTTGGTACAGTCAACTTTACGACGCGCAAAAAAATTTCGACGCGCTGATTGTTCCCACGTCGACTTACCGATATTTACGCGCTTTGAATCACAATTCGCTGAAAAAAATTTCCGTACCGCTGATTTTTATTCTGCATGGCATAAATCCCAATGAAGCGTCAAACTTTTTAAATGCGGCTGAAAAACTTTTGACGTACGACAATATTAAACTTTGCGTGTTGACGCTTGATGAAAATCTTTTCGGCGGCAAGTACAAAAATATTTTCCCGACGTACCCGCCGACTTTTATTCCGCGTGACGTAAAAATTTTTCAGCGGCAAGTTAGCGACGAATTGACGATTGGATTTTTTGGACAGTACAGGCGCGAAAAAAAATTGCGCGAATTGCTCAACGTCTTCATCAACGCCAACTACAAGCGCAAAGTGAAAATGATTGTTCAAGGGTCGACTATGCACGAGGAGGACGCGAAAGATTTTGAAGAGATTATCGCGCAGTATAAAAAATTTGACAGCCTAGAATTTCTGCACAAAGGGTTAATTGGGGCTGATTGGCAACGGGCAATTTTGAACGTCGACGCGCTTTTAATGCCGTATTCAGCGCCGCGCTATCGTTACCATTGGAGCGCCATGCTTTTCACGGCGTTAGGATTTAAAAAGCCTGTCATTGCGTCGAGTGATATTAATCCTGAAGTTTGGGAAAAATTTAGAATCGGTGAAGTTTTTGAAAGTGGAAATATTAACGCGCTTGACGTAGCTTTAAAAATTTTTATTGACAACTTCGACGAAAATATTTTGACGTACAAAAAAAATTTAGACGCCGCCGCAGAAATTTTTTCTCCTGCGAATTTTGCACGACGCCTAATTCAGCTTTCATTACATTCTTAATTCTTAATTCAATTAGACAAGCATTTCGTCACCTTGACCACGAGCAATAACAATTTCGCCTTTGTCTTCAAGCGTACGAATAATATTAACAACTTTCATCTGCGCTTCCTCAACGTCGCGAATCTTGACAGGTCCCATATATTCAAGTTCTTCACGCAACATATCAGCGGCACGTTTAGACATATTCTTATAAATTTTGTCAGCAACTTCCTGCGGCGTAGCTTTCATAGCCAACGACAAATCTTTTGTATCGACTTCGCGCAGTACCATTTGCAAGGAGCGGTCGTCCAAAAGTACAATATCTTCGAACACGAACATAAGCTTTTTGATTTCTTCGGCAAGTTCGGGGTTGTCCATTTCCAGCTGTTCGATAATCGCCTTTTCTGTAGTACGGTCGACGCGGTTTAAAACTTCGACAACTGCAGGGATACCGCCAGCAGTTGTAAAATCTTGATTGAGCATAGCGGAAAGTTTTTTCTCCAAAACTCTTTCAACTTCACGAATAATATCAGGCGACGTTCTATCCATCATCGCGATTCTTTTTGCAACGTCGGCTTGTGATTCAGGCGGCAGACCACTCATAACTATAGCGGCTTGGTCAGGTTCAAGGTACGCCATAACTAAAGCGATAGTTTGCGGGTGTTCATTCTGCAAAAACGTCATAAGTTGGGAAGGATCAGTTTTGCGTAGGAAGTCGAAGGGACGAACTTGCAAGCTTGTAGTTAATCTGTTCAAAATGTCCATAGCGCGATCCGAGCCGAGCGCTTTTTCCAAAACATTCTGCGCGTATTCAAGCCCGCCAGTAGAAATGTAATCGCTAGCCATAGCCATTTGATAAAATTCTGACAGGACTTCAGCTTTTAATTCAGCGCTAACTTGTTTATTGTTAGCAATTTCAAGCGTGATACTTTCTATTTCGTCGTCGTCCATATGTTCAAAAAGTTTAGCGGCGTATTCTCCACCGATAGCGATGAAGAATATAGCTGCTTTTTCATGCGCCGTCATTTCGCGGGGTTCGCCGTACATATCGGGCATTGCTGGCATAATTAATCGCCTCCATTTTAGGGATTAGCTTTTAGCTTTTAGGATTTTTTACTACTCACTACTAACTACTGACTACTCACTACTCACTAATTTTTAGAAATTTAATAGGAGCTGGAACTGCTATAAGAATTTTTAATTCTAAGTTCCTAGCCCCTAAAAAATCATTCGTCTTCAGCCAACCAAGTTTTAATCAGCATTGCGACATCAGCAGGCTTTTCATCAATCATCTTAAGAATAGCTTGTTTTTCATCACGTTGCTGTTTCTCTTGCGGCGTCAAACCTTCATCTTCAATAATTCCCTCTTCAATATCGCGGGCACGTTGCGCCTCTTCAGCACGACGTTGAGCCGCCTCTTCAGCTTCACGCGCTTCCCTTTCAGCACGCAATCTAGCTTCTTCAACTTCGCGCTCCTGCTGTTTTTTGCGACGATACATCAAGAATCCACCGAGCAACAAGGCGAGAAGTAAAATCAATGCTCCAAATTCCATATAAAGAATCCTATCTTGACGTTTTTGTTCAGCCGCTTCAGCAGCCGCCTCTCTGTCACGCGCTTCAGTGCTAAACGGCATAGGTTCAACTGAAATTACGTCGCCGCGCGTTTCATTGATACCAGCCGCAGAACTTACGACGCGCAATAAATTTTCCCTTTGTGCATCAGTTATAGTATCGTTTACTAAAACTGCAACAGTCAAGCGGCTAATCGAGCCTGGCGACGATACAATTTTCTGATTTTCTTCATTGACTTCGTAATTTTTAGTAGACTCTTTGCGCTCATAATCAGCGTTAGCGTTTCTATCTTCAGCGACGTAGCCAGGAACATTGCCTTGTACACCAGCAGGACCGCCCGGCATATTTGAACGCCCGCTATAAGTTTCGCTAACATCTTGCTGACTTCTGATAATTCCAGCTTCATCAACAACTGGCGTGAACGTTTGACGATCAGTTTGCCTTTCATCAAAATCAAGTTCGACGCTTACACGTACAAAAGCTTGACCGCGTCCCAACGAATTATCAAGTAACGTCTGAATATTTTGCTGGATATTGTCACGAACTTTGCGCGTCATTTCAATTTGATTGAGCGCCTTTAAATTATTTCGCTGTTGTTGTGCTAAGGCGTCATCAGATTCATTTTCGTTTAAAATGTTGCCTGCCTCATCAACGATGGTGATATTTTCGGGAGTAAGTCCTTGAACGCTATGTGCAACTAAGTTGACAATGCCTTTGACTTCAGCGGGTGTAAGTTGAACACTACGCGAAAGTATCAGCATAATTGATGCGGTAGCTGGCTTTTCATTTTTTTTATAAAGGCTATCTTCTGGCAAAACAATATGTACACGCGCTTTTTGAACAGCCTCAATTTGTTCAATGGTACGTGTCAATTCGCCCTGCAACGCTTGAATATAATTAATTCTATTTTGAAATTCTGTAACGCCAAGCTTGCTATCGTCGAAGAGTTCAAAACCTTTATTGCCACGAGGAAGACCAGCAGAGGCAAGTTCAAGCCGCACATCATGCACTTGAGTAGCTGGAACATAGACAGTCGTGCCGCGTTTGTTTTCTTCGATACGGTACTGAACGCCTGATTCACGCAGACTATTCACAACGTCGCCTGCGTCTTTAGTTTCAAGGTTGGTGTACAGTGGCACCATATCAGGCTTACTGCCATACCAAAAACTGATTCCTAAAATTGCTACTAAAATAGCTACAATGACGCCTATTCCTATAGCGCGTTGTGTTTTAGAGTACCTGTTCCACAGTTCTAGGAATCGCTCTTTCCAAGCTGCCAAATAAACTCAGTCCTTTCGAACAGCCTGTGATCAGCTTTCAGGTGTTTTCCTTCCCTGTACAGATACCTGAAGCTTTCCCGTGACTAAACCTGCATCCGCATAATTTCCTGATATGCGGAAGTAGCGCGGTTTCTTAATTGAAGTGTAAGTTGCAAAGCTAAATCGGCTTTTTGTCCCGCAATAATAACTTGTGAAACGTCTTCAATTCTGCCTGCTGCCAATGCGGCGTTCAACTTGTCTGATGTAAGTTGAAGTTCGTTCGTCTTTTTTAGTGCATCTGTAAGCACTTCGCCGAAACTTTTTATAGGCTCTTCAACCTGTGTTTCTCCCAAGTGACTACGCGCACTCATTTTTACGGGCGTCATTTCAAGCGGTGCTATTTCCATTCCATCACCTTCCCCGTCTAAATCTAAATTGACAAACCGCCTAAAAAAATATTTAACTGCCGTCAATTATAACACGTGACAAAATTATTTCCACAAAAAATTTGTTGAAAATAAAAAATTGCGGCAGTTTATAATCTGTAAAAAATCTGAATGAATTATACGCTAAATTTTAAATCAGCGTCAAGGATATTTGATAAGTGCAGAAAATTTTGTAGACGTTAGCCGCTAATTTCCAGCGCCTTATTGAACATAGCCTTAGCGGCGTTAATCGTCGTGGTATTTGCCTCGTAAGCACGATGCGCCGTTATCATATCAACCATTTCTGTGACGATATTGACATTTGGCTTTTCTACGTAACCTTCAGCGTTAGCATCTGGATGACCTGGTTCATAGACAAGCGGACCTTGTTGTTGATCTTCCATAATGGCAACTGCGCGGACGCCTTCGCCGACAGTTTTTTTACCGCTTGTAGCCTTTGATAAAGTTTGCTCAAAAGATTCAGCTTGACGATCACGCGGGCTGAATACGACGAAACGGCGACGATAAGCCGTACCATTTGCAGTACGTGTAGTGTTGGCGTTAGCGATATTGTTTGAGATAACGTCCATTCTAAGACGTTCAGCCGTCAAGCCTGACGCCGCCGTATCAATTACCATAAACATACTCATACTTTTCACCTATTTTAGCTTGAATTAATTCTTAATTCTTCATTCTTAATTCTTAATTCAATTAGCTTTGTCCGCTGGTAATGGCAGTACGAACTTTGTTTACGTGACCGCGCAGTTGAGTTGCCAACGCATTGTAATACATCTGATTTTTCAAAAGCGTTGCCATTTCAATATCAATATCAACGTTGTTATTGTCTTCGCGCATAATCGTTGTATTGTCCTCAACCATTGTCGGCACGGCGTGAACAGGTTTATTAACCGCTGGCAAGTGCGCATCATTTGTACGAACCATTTGCAATTTGTTGCCTGTATCTTCGCCGTAAATTTCCTTAGCTAAAAGTTCCTCAAACTCAACAGCAGTTTTACGGTAATTCGGCGTGTTGACGTTAGCAATGTTGTGGGAAATGACTTCCTGCCGCATGGTCGCCGCCGTCATGCCACGCGCCAAGTAATTAAAATTTGGTGAGTTCAATATTTGTTCAAGCATAAAACCACCTTCCTTAAATAAATTCTACAAAAAATCCCAACTTCCATTTCTACGCTAAAAAAAAATTTCCTTCCATTTAAATCGGCGGAAGGAACAATTTGGTAAAGTTTATCGCTAATTTTTTTTGCCAAGTTCATAAATCATTTTTATAACGGCTTTACAAAGTTTATCGGGATCGTGTCGTCCCGCGTCAGTATCGCTGATTAAATCGGCTTTAACAATTCCCATACCTAGCGCGTTAATTTTATCTTCGTCGACTTCAACAGGCGTTGCCTTCGTTGATTGTAAAAATTCTTGCGGAATTGGCGCGGAGTTCACCAAAACGTAATCAATAGCGCCTTTGCCGACGTGATCCAAAATTGCCTTAGCATGCGCCGACGCTGAATAATTATCTGTTTCGCCGGGTTGCGTCATCACGTTGCAAATGTAAATTTTAATCGCCTTTGAACTTCTCAACGCCTTAGCCACGCCGTCAACTAAAAGATTCGGCATAATGCTAGTGTACAAACTGCCTGGACCTAAAATTATGGCGTCAGCATTTTCAATCGCTTCAATGGCGGCTGGTACAGCTTCAACTTTGCGCGGAAAAAGTTTTACACGGCGAATTTTTTTGTGCGCCTCTGGAATTTGCGATTCACCCTCAACAACTGTCCCGTCAGTCATAACCGCATCAAGCCGTACAGATTCTTTACTAGCTGGAATGACTCTGCCTTTAACTGCCAAAACTTTCGACGACTCCTTAAGCGCCGTTTCCATATCGCCAGTAACTTCATTCATCGCCGCGATAAATAAATTTCCAAAACTATGACCCGCAAGTTCCGATTTACCTTCAAAACGGTATTGAAAAAGTTTTTCCATAAGCGGTTCAGTATCGGCAAGCGCTACAAGACAATTTCGCAAATCGCCTGGCGGAATTATTCCCAACTCTTCACGTAGCCTGCCTGAACTGCCGCCGTCATCTGCAACTGTCACGACGGCTGAAACGTTGCTTGTTGAAGATTTTATCCCGCGCAGAAGGACTGATAAACCGTGACCGCCGCCTATAACTGTGACTGCAGGTCCACGCCCTAGTTTCCTTTCACGGTAAATTAAATCTATCAGCTTGGTATTTTTATCTGGAATTATCACGGCGATTATTGAGCGAATTATTGAGCGCGTCGAGTAAAGCATAATGTACGCGCCGATTAAAACAATGCAAATGCCCGTGACAAGTACGACGCCGTAATTGTAACTGCCGAAAAGTTTATATACCAGCCGAAAAATTTCTTCTTCGATTTTGCCGAGATATTCATAGTTTAGCATAAGCGCGACGCCGAAACTTATCATCATTACGCCGAGTGCAAAGACGAATAGCCAGCGTTTAAGTTTTATTCCAGGATAAAACCATTTTAAAAGGTGCAGAACTTTCACCTCCCCTTTTTTTAATTAGGAATTCTTAATGCGTAATGCGTAATGTAAAACTAAACTTCCCTAACGTCATTTTTCATTAAGTCACGGTGTTCAAGGTTGACGGCGTAACCTTTTTTCTTCAACAGCTCAAAAATATGTTTCGCAATGAAAACGCTACGGTGCATTCCGCCAGTACAGCCGACAGCTAGCACAAGTTGACTTTTGCCCTCACGAACATATTGCGGCGTTAAAAATTCTATCATTGGATCAAGCCGCTTTAAAAATTCCTGCGTGACAGGCTTTTCTGCAATGTACGCGGCAACTTCAGGAACTGCTCCGCTTTTATGGCGCATTGACTCAATGTAAAATGGATTCGGCAAAAATCTAACGTCCAACACCAAGTCAGCGTCAAGCGGCATTCCATACTTAAAGCCGAAAGATAACACAGAAATATTCATTTCGTCGCCTTCATGAATACCGAAAAGCCGCCGAATTTTTTCGCGTAAATCAGCTTTCGTCAAGTTCGACGTGTCAATAATATAAGTAGCCTTGCCGCGTACAGATTCAAGCCGTGCCCGTTCCTTTGCAACGCCGTCAGAAATTCTAGTAGAAGGCGCCATTGGATGACTTCTGCGCGTCTCTTTGTAACGGCGAATAATCGTATCGTCTGAAGCGTCCATAAAAATTAATTCGTAGTCGCGGTCATTTTTATCCATATCTTCAAGCACTTGTAAAAGCGTGTCGAAAAATTCACGGCTGCGCGTATCGACGACAAAGACAACGTGACTAACGCTGTTTACTGCATGTGCGCAAAGTTCCACGAACTTAGGAATTAAAATTGGCGGCAGATTGTCTACGCAAAAATATCCTAAGTCTTCAAGGAAACGGCAAGCTTGAGTTTTGCCGCTACCGCTCATGCCAGTCACGATGATAATTCGCGGCTTGTCTAAAAGTTTATCGTTGCCATCAACGTTTAAAGTTTTCGTGTCTGTTTCCATAACTCACCCCATGTTGAATTAAGAATTTAGAATGTAGAATTAAGAATTAAGGATGATACTACTAACTACTGACTACTAACTACTGACTACTAACTACTAACTTCAAATTAAGAATTAAAAGTTGTAACCGCGCGGCGTAACCATAAAATTTGACTTGACGAAAGTTTTTGAATTGCCAATTAAAACTAGCGTGAACATATTTATTTCTTCGCGTGTAAAATCTTTCAACGTCGAAATAACTTTTCGTTCATCAAGACGCCCAGCATTCGTGACGATACCGACGGGCGTATTTTCTGCGCGGAAGTTCAACAAAATTTTCTGCACTTCGTCAATGTACGTGACGCGGCTTTTACTTTTCGGATTGAACAACGCAATTACAAAGTCACCTTCCGCCGCCAATGCCACGCGCTTTTTAATCAGTTCGTAAGGCGTCAGCCAATCACTTAAGCTGATAACGGCGAAGTCGTGCATAAGTGGAGCGCCGAGAATTGCCGCCGCTGAATTTAGCGCAGATACGCCAGCCGCAACTTCAAATTTTGGTTGAAGATTTTCTGGCAAGTTCAAAATCATTTCGATTAAAAGTCCCGCCATACCGTAAATGCCAGCGTCGCCGCTTGAAATTACTGCCACGTTCAAATTTTTTTGCGCCTCATCAATGGCAACTTGTGCGCGTTGAACTTCCTGCCGCATGCCCGACGCCAAAATTTTTTTGCCTGCCGTCAATTCGCCAATCAATTCAATGTACGTTTTGTAGCCGACAATCACATCTGCCGCGTCAATAAGCGCCCTAGCTTTAGGCGTCATTTCATCAAGGTTGCCTGGTCCAATGCCGACGACTGAAATTTTTCCGCAATTATTCATATTTCCTCCAAAAAATTTTATGGCGAAATTTTATCACATAAACAATTTAATCTGTCTGCAACTTTTTCGTGGCAGTAACATCAATATTCCTGTGTCCATAATTCACCGCTTTAAAAAATTACCCTCCATTTAAGAGGGTTTTAATAATCCGTCTTTCTTAGCCACTTGCCAAGTTTATTTTAATTATTTTTGTGTCGATTTAATTTTACATATCAGAAAATTGTTTGTCAAACCAAATAAACCTAATGACAAATTTAATTACGGTAAATGATTTGCTTGCACCGCTAAAGAAATAACTGAAAAGATTTTCTAGCAATACTTTACAGGGTACGCGAAAAAAACGTAGAATTTAATTTGCAAACTTACTTAAAAATAATGAATAATAATTTAAGGAGAAAAATTTATGGATAGCAAAATTAAAAATTTTATCAAGTTGAAAAATCAACCTGTAGCCGTAATTCAAGCTGATGAACTTCCTGAAAAAGTTTTGCAGTTTAAAGCGGGCAAATGGGGTTGTGTAGCCGCGATGCTTGCCGCCGCCGCTAATGGTAAAGTTGCCGCGTTTTCAAAAGATACTACAACTTGTATCGGTGGACGCGCTGGGCTAGGCTTTGAAAAATATCAGCTAGGCTGGATTGAATATTTTTTATCCTGCGGCAGTCCTACGATTGAACGTTGCGAACATTACAAGCAGACGCCTGAACTTGCTAAAAATTTTATTGAAAATGTTTCAAACCATTTAATTGAAAAACTTCCGCCGCGTAAAAAATTTTTAATGTTCAAGCCGCTGGAATTTGTTGAAGAAAATGAAACGCCAGACGTAATAATTTTTTTGGCGAATGCAGACCAACTTTCAGCGCTTGTGACTTTGGCAAATTACGATTCGCCAACAAATGACGCCGTGAAAATTTTATTCGGCGCGGGCTGTGCGCAAGTCGTGTTGTACCCAATGACCGATAAAAATTTTTGTTACGTGGGATTGACCGATCCTTCTGCGCGGAAATTCATTGACAAAAATTTATTGGCGTTCAGCTTGTCCTACGAAAAATTTTTGCACTTGGAAAATTTAGCCGCCGAAAGTTTTCTGAACTATGACGCGTGGCAAAAAATTTTCAACAGAATTTGAATCGTACCAATGGCAGATGAATTTGCCTTAAGAAATTGTTCACTGTAAATTGTTCACGCTGTCAATACTTGTAAATAAAATAAAAGCGTGTTAAAATTGCAACGCTTAATTTTTTTGAGAGAATCGACTCTCGGAAGGGAGTTTGGAAATTTTGTTTGGAATGTCCACAAGTGTAGGAATAGATTTAGGGACAGCAAATGTTTTAGTGTACGTCAAAGGCAAAGGTATAGTTTTGCGTGAACCGTCCGTCGTGGCAGTCGATAAAGAAAACGACGCGATATTGGCGATTGGTGAAGAAGCGCGGGAAATGATTGGGCGTACTCCTGGAAATATCGTAGCGATTAAACCACTGCGCGACGGTGTAATTTCCGATTACGATATGACAGAGGCAATGATTCGCCATTTTCTTGAAAAAGTTGTCGGTCGTTCATTTTTATTTCGTCCGCGTGTAATGATTTGCGTACCCACTGGCGTGACTGTCGTTGAAAAAAAAGCTGTACAGGAAGCCGCTGAACAAGCTGGCGCTAAAACTGCTGAATTGATTGAAGAACCGATAGCTGCCGCGCTTGGCGCTGGAATTGACATTGCTGAACCGATTGGCTCAATGGTTATCGACATTGGCGGCGGAACTTGTGACGTTGCAGTAATTTCACTTGGCGGAATTGTTTGCGGTGACAGTCTGCGCATTGCTGGCAACCAATTCGATAAAGATATTGAAACTTTCATCAAAAAGCGTCACAATTTGATGATTGGTGAACGTACCGCAGAAAATATTAAAACTGAAATAGGCGCGGCATATCAAGAAGCGCGAAATTTAAAAATGGACGTTCGCGGTCGTGACGTTGTGACGGGTTTGCCGAAAACCATTGAAGTTGTGACAGATGATGTTGTCGAGGCGCTCCGTGACTCTGTTGATAAAATTGTTGACAGTGTTAAAAAAGTTTTGGAAAAGACGCCGCCTGAACTTGCCGCAGATATTATGGATCGCGGAATTATTTTAACTGGCGGCGGCGCTATGCTGTACGGTCTTGCTGAACTTATTCGTAAGGAAACAGATATTCCGACTTCTGTTGCTGACGATCCGCTTAGTTGTGTTGCACTTGGCACGGGTAAAGCGCTTGAAGCTAGCAAATAAATTTTAAAATTTTCCGCTTAACGGCGGCTTTTTTATTTTGAGGAGGATTTTATTTTGGTTGAACTTTTAGCTCCCGCAGGAAATTTTGACGCACTCAA
>JAFSUE010000159.1 GCA_017445435.1 Selenomonadaceae bacterium
GACAGCCGCGCTAAAATTTTCGCGGTCAACTGCAAGCGCACCACCTGCAGGAATTTTATTTTCATCAGCCGCCGCCATAATCACGGAATGAAGTTTGCGCATTTCTTCCTTGAGTACGCCGACAGCGTTTGAAAGTCCAGCCGCACGAAGTGAATTGCTACAGACAAGCTCCGCAAAGTTCGCCGTCTTATGGGCGGGAGTTTGTTTAAGCGGTCGCATTTCGTACAAAAAAACTTCGACGCCGCGCAGTGCCGCTTGAAATGCCGCTTCACTGCCTGCCAACCCTGCGCCGATTACATGAACTTTTTTTAATGCGTAATTAGGAATGCGTAATGCGTAATGATTGATTGTCATTTTAATTTACCAAAAAATTTTTTTATAGTTTCTAATTTATTTTTTTCGTGATTCGGAACGCTTTTTCGCATCAGCAATAATTTTATTTATCGGATGATCTTTGCGCGAAGGGCAATTTTCATTTCCACAATAGAACATTGACGCACGATTTTTAAAACGACGTACAAACATTGTCGCTCCGCAAGTTTTACATTGCGTATTCTGCGGCTCATCCCAAGTTTGAAAGTCGCAAGTTGGATAATTTTCACAACGACATAACTTTCTGCCGCGTCCAAATTCACGCTTAGTCAATCGCTCGCCACATTTCGGACACTTCTGCTCCAAATAATTTACAATCGGCTTGATATTTTTACATTCTGGATAACCTGAACAGGCAAGGAAAAATCCATATCGTCCGTGCTTTACCAACATTTGACGCCCGCACTTATCGCAAACTTCTTCGCTATAAACTTCAGGCTCATCTTGCGGTTTAGCGTCGTCGCCAAGTTCAGCCATTGCCTTATCAAAATTTTTATTGAACTGCGCACAATAATTTTCAATGACAGAATTTTTTTCCGCGTGACTGTTAGCAACTTCATCAACCTGCGCGGAAATTTTTTTGTAGCTATCGACGCTAAAATCTTCGCCGAAAAATTCATCAACCGCCGTTAAAACTCTGCGCCCCAATTCCGTCATCTTCAACGCAGAATTTTCCGCCGTGATATATTTCCGCTTAATAAGACTTGCCACGCCCATTGCGTAAACGTCCGCCCAATTCACGCCGAAATTTTCAAGCGTCATCATCAGCGATAATTCTGTACTTTGATTTTGCGCGGAAATTTTTTCAGCACCACTGCGCGAATAAATCAGTTCGTACAGCTTGAACTGGCTATCGTTGAGATAAGATTTAACGCTGTCAGGGATACGCTTATCCGCCGTCAATTTAACTTCGCCGTAAGGATACGTGATTAAGCCGCCGTAACCTTCCTTTTCAAAGTTAATGCCGTCGAAAAGTTGTTCGGCAATAAGGCGCGTTTTTATAGCTGAAAAATTTAATTTTTGCGCGGCTAACATTTGAAGTTGTGCGAAGGTAAATTTTTCACCAATTTTAATTTCGTCGACGTGCTGAAAATTTTCTATAAGCTTTAAAAGCATTGCGCGAAAGCGTCCAACTTTTACGCCGCGATAAATTTTGCAGGAAAGATATTCGCCGATTTTGTGACTGACAAACTTGTCAATAATCTGCTTAGTTTGAAAGGCATTTGCAAGTTTGTCGTCAATCGGGCGGGCTTTGTCCAAAGAATTTTTAATTACGTCGCGTGTAACTTCCTCAAAGTAGATTCGGCAGTTTGAATTGGGATTGACGCCGAAAATTTCGCAGTACTGCCGCGCTAAAAATTCTCCGCGCAGATCTGGATTAGTCGCTAAAAAAATTCTCCGCGCATTCAAAGTTTCTTTCTTCAAACTGGCAAGCAACGTACCTTTACCGCGCACCGTGATATAGTCAGGCGAATAATCTTCGTCAATGCCGATTCGACTTTTCGGCAAGTCCTTTAAAAATCCATCCGTCGAAAGTACCGCGTAAGATTGCCCTAAAATTTTTTTCAACGTCCTAGCTTTACCCGCGCTGTCAGTGAGTACCAGCGATTTCAAACTTTTTTTTACAGCCATAAAAATTTCCCTTCTGAATTTATATTTTTCTACTGTACTCGCCGTCTTGCTCGACGATACAATTTTTCAAGTCAAGTTGTATAATTGCATTAGAAAATTCACTGAACGATATATCGTCAACCTTCATTAAAATTTCGTCTGTGCTAATAAAATCGCCTGAAGGTATCGCGTCAAAAACTTTTTTCTCGACGCCTTCAAGCTTGAAAGTTTCATTATCAATATTTTTCTTATCAGAAATATTTTTATCGACAGAATTATTTTTAGCCCAGTCGTAAAATTCCAAAATGTCATCAGCACTTCTAATTAAAACTGCGCCGTCACGAATCAGATTGTGACAGCCAATACTTTTTTCTGAATAAATACTGCCTGGCAATGCGAAAACGTCACGCCCATAATCGCCCGCATAACCACAAGTTATATTAGTGCCGCTTCTTTCGCCAGCTTCAACCATAATGACGCCGCGACTAAGCCCCGCAATAATTCTGTTACGCGCAGGAAAAGTTTCTGCACCAGCCCTTTGTGAAGGATTATAATTTGTCATCACGACGCCATTTTCAGCTATTTGCCTAATAACTTTTTCACGCGAATTTGTAAAGGCGTAAGCAATGCCGCAACCTAAAACTGCAACAGTTCGACCGTACTTCATCGCGCCAATATGTGAATAAGTGTCAATGCCACGTGCCGCGCCGCTGACAATCGTTATACCTGCGGCGGCAAGCTCTTCAGCAACTTCCATAGCGACGCGTTGACCGTAAGGCGTATTATCGCGCGTACCGACCATTGCAATTCGTTCGGCGAAAGGTTGAAGTTGTCCGTAGTAATAAAAGACAGGCGGCGGCAATGGAATTTCTTTCAGTATTGGCGGGTA
>JAFSUE010000160.1 GCA_017445435.1 Selenomonadaceae bacterium
CTAAGTTCTGAAAATGCGTAATTGCTTATGAGTAAATCAGAATTTATATCGTTGTAGAGGTGCGTACCGTCAATGTACCGTACCCCCCCCCGATTTTGGTTGAGTTCTGTTAAAAATCTTTCAGCAAGTGCAAGAACTTCAGGCAGATCAATTAAGTTGTATTCTTCAATCGGCAACGTATTTGTTAAAATTCTGCATTGCCCAGCATAACCGATACCAATTTCCGCTACGCTTTTAATTTTTTCTGTGTCAAAAAGGGACATAATGTCAGATAAAACTTTTATGTAGCGAAGTGTGCAAGGCGAACAGGTAATACTTGAATTGCCAAAATTGTAGGTGATCATCAAAGGATTACCTTGTGAATCATTTTGAAGAAAATTGTTCCATTGCTCTGCACTGAATTTAACCTTAGATTCATTAAAAAGGACTTCAAGGTATCCAGCGCCTTGTGCAGGTGAAACGCCTTCCACTATATGCCTATACATTGCATTTCGCTTGAAATTCTGAAAAACTTCGTCGTGTTTCGACGCAATGTAACAAAATTCTGGGTAAACGCCGTCATCAGTTATACTAGTTTTACTCATTGTTAAAATCTCCATTACGCATTAAGCATTAGCAAAGGGCATTCCCATAAGCGCTAAAAATTCACGTGCCTCTTCGTCAGTCTGCGCGGTAGTGACAACAATAATGTCCATACCACGAATTTTATCAATTTTATCGTACTCAATTTCAGGGAAGATCAACTGTTCCTTAATGCCGATAGCGTAATTGCCGCGACCGTCGAAAGAGTTACGATTCACGCCGCGAAAGTCACGTACACGCGGAAGCGCAATGTTCATGAACTTGTCGAGGAAGTCATACATACGAGCGCCGCGCAGTGTAACTTTGCAACCGATCGCCATACCCTTACGAAGTTTCCATGCCGCCAAAGATTTTTTAGCGCGAGTGATGATAGGTTTTTGTCCCGCAATGACAGTTAAATCTGCAATAGCCGATTCAAGCGCTTTAGGGTTACCGACTGCATCACTAAGCGCAATATTGATGACGACTTTTTCAAGCTTAGGAACTTGCATAACATTTTTGTACGAAAATTTTTCAGTCAATGCGCTGACAACTTCGCCTTTATATTTTTCCAAAAGTCTGCTAGCCAAAATTATCCTCCTTTCTCAAAAGTTTTATTTAGCCTGTTCAACGACTTCACCGCATTTTTTACAAACGCGAACATTTTTACCATCAACTTTTTTGTGACCGATACGCGTGGGTTTATCGCAGGCAGGACAAATCAGTTGAACTTTGCAAACGTTCAGCGGCATTTCCTTATCGACGATACCACCTTGCGGCGTCTTCATACTGGGTTTGCTGTGACGTTTAACTTTGTTGATGTTTTCAACGACGACCATACCTTTTTTAGGCATCGCGGAAATGATTTTGCCTTGCTTGCCTTTATCCTTGCCAGAAAGTACGACGACCGTATCACCTTTTTTTACGTGCAACTTTGTGAGTGACAAATTTTTCACCTCCCAATAATTCTTAATTCTTAATTCTGAATTCTTAATTCTTAATTAATTAAAGTACTTCGGGGGCGAGTGAAATAATTTTCATAAAATCTTTTTCGCGAAGTTCACGGGCTACAGGTCCAAAAATACGAGTGCCGCGCGGCGTTTTATCTTCCTTAATGATGACTGCCGCGTTTTCGTCAAAGCGAATGTATGAACCGTCGGGACGGCGAAGACCTTTGCGACTGCGTACGACAACTGCTTTTACAACGTCACCTTTTTTGACTTGTCCACCAGGTGAGGCAGATTTTACGGACGCAACGATAATATCGCCGATATTTGCATAACGACGCATTGAGCCGCCAAGTACGCGAATGCACATAATATCTTTAGCGCCAGTGTTATCAGCGACGTTAAGCATTGATTGCTGTTGAATCAATTAAAATTCCTCCTTTCAAAAATTTTTTCATTCTAATTATTAATTACTTCGCCTGTTCAACGATTTTGACAAGACGCCAGCGCTTTTCACGAGACAGCGGGCGAGTTTCCATAATCTGAACTCTATCGCCAACGTGCGCTTCATTATTTTCATCATGCGCCTTGAATTTTACAGTACGCTTGACGGATTTTTTGTAAAGTTTATGCTGAACAAGTTCTTCAATGGCGACGACGATAGTTTTATCCATTTTATCGCTAACAACTTTGCCGATACGCGTTTTGCGTTCGTTACGTTTAATCTGTTCTGCCACGTCCATCCTCCTTTCGATTTTTCAAAAATTATCTTATAAAGTAAAGTGAAGCTTCCTCAACGGGGGACGGCAAGCAAACCATTTGCAATACACCAATTTTGTGAAGCTTCATCTGCTGGAATAAATCCACGCGTCATAAGATTGCGAATATAAATTTTATTATAAACAAACGAAAAAACAATATTCACGACGATTGCGCCAATTCCAAAAGTCAATGCTCCAACCAGCAAACTAAGCGCAAACAAAATTGCTGCCCATTTTAAATCACCGCGAATCAATGGGACAAACAAACCGAAGAAAAAAGTAGTCCACGAAAAACCAGTTACGCATTCCTTCATGAGCCCAGACTCTTTGTGCTTTAAAACTATCACGCCGAACCCTCCTTTCAAATAACTAGCAACTAGCTACTAGTAACTAACAACTAATTACTGACGAATACCAAGTTTGCCTTCGTGAAGAATAGTTTTGATACGAGCGATAGTCTTTTTCACTTCACGAATGCGCATAGGATTTTCAAGTTGACCAGTAGCCTGTTGAAAGCGCAAGTTGAAAAGTTCCTCTTTCAATTCGGAAAGTTTTTCTTCCTGTTCATCGGCGCTAAGATTGCGAATTTCATCAGCTCTCATTTGCGTCACCGCCTTCTTCAGCTTTAGCCTCAGCCTCATGCATTTCCTCAACTGCCGCCGCATGAGCAGCTTTTTTCGCATCAGCTAACGTTTCATTGACGACTGGAACATAAACGTCGCCTTGACCCTCGTTTTCAATGAATTTAGTTTTAATCGGCAATTTGTGACCAGCAAGGCGCATTGCTTCAGCCGCGATCTCACGAGGAACGCCAGCCATTTCAAAAAGTACGCGACCAGGCTTTACGACTGCTACCCAATATTCAGGTGAGCCTTTGCCGCTACCCATACGAGTTTCAGCAGGTTTCGCCGTAACAGGTTTATCTGGAAAAATTTTAATCCAAACTTGACCGCCGCGCCGAATGTAACGCGTCATTGCAATACGTGCCGCCTCAATTTGACGATTGGTGATCCATGCAGGTTCAAGCGCTACAAGTCCATACTGACCATGCGCAATTTTATTGCCGCGATTGGATTTACCTTTCATCGTGCCGCGAAATTGCTTGCGGAACTTTGTTCTTTTAGGCATCAGCATTACTAGTAGCACCTCCTTCATCTTGAACTTGTTCACCCTGATTTTTTCTTTCAGGAAGAATTTCACCTTTGAAAATCCAGACTTTAATTCCGATACGCCCATAAGTTGTATTGGCTTCAGCAAAGCCGTAGTCAATATCTGCGCGGAGCGTATGGAGCGGAATACTGCCTTCGCGGTAAGATTCGGAACGTGCAATTTCAGCGCCGCCGAGACGACCACTGCACATAATTTTAATTCCCTTAGCACCAAGACGAATTGTGCGACCTACAGCCTGTTTCATTGCGCGACGGAATGCAATACGACGTTCCAACTGCGCGGCAATGTTTTCAGCGACAAGCGCGGCGTCCAAATCTGGCTGGCGAATTTCCATAATGTTAATGTCAAGTTTTTTATCGGTAAGCTTTTTAAGACTGTTTTTAATGTCTTCAATGCCTGAACCGCCACGACCGATAACCATACCAGGTTTAGCAGTATGTATCGTAATTTTAAGGCGATCTTTCGACCTTTCAGTTTCAATACGCGAAATACCAGCTTGTGACAACTGCTTGAGATTTCTTAACGTTTTGCGGATTTTAATATCTTCGTGAAGATTTTTTGCGAACTCATGATCTTTATCGCCCGCGTACCATTTGGCGTCCCAAGTCTTAACAATGCCCAAGCGTATCCCGTGCGGATGTACTTTTTGACCCAAACTTTAAAACCGTTACTGAGAACTTATAAAAAGTTAAAACTTTTATGTCCCATTCCTGCTTCATCGCGTCCGCTTTTGTCCTAACATAAGTTAGCCACTACTTGCGTTTGCTGTAACGCTCCACAGGCTTAAATTCCCCGCTAACGTACGGGTACATATTGCAAATGTCTTGTTCGTGACTTTTTTGCAATACCAGCAACATTTTGTCCTTTCGTAATATTTAGCAAAAATTTTTAAGTCTGTCTGTCCAATGAACAAACTGTCATTGCTTGGTTTTCGCTCGAGTTTGAACTGGGTACGATGGCAGTTCCCGTTCTCGTCAACTAAATTGACCGCAGCGACATCTTATGAACTACTATTTGAAGCACCGACCTTATAACCGTTTAATAAG
>JAFSUE010000017.1 GCA_017445435.1 Selenomonadaceae bacterium
GAAAAGCGATAAATTTTTTACCTGCAGACAATGAAAGGAATTTTTTTTATGAAAAAATTTTTAATGTTGATTTTATTCGTATCGTTGCTTTTAACGACGGCTTGCGGCAACGATTCAGAGCCTGGAAAATTACGCGCAATGCTCGGCTCAAACGTCGTATCGCTCGACACTGCGAAGGCTACCGATCCTGCGTCTTTTGAAGTTGTAGCCGATTGTATCGACGGACTTTTACAGCTCGACAAAGACGGTAAAGTCATCCCTGCCATTGCTGAAAGTTACGACGTTTCGCCTGACGGTAAGACGTACACTTTTCATTTACGCGACGCGAAATGGAGTAACGGCGACGACGTAACAGCAGATGATTTTGTATTTGCTTGGCGGCGGCATTGTCAAACTTCCGACAAGTACGCCTACATTATGGGTTCAACCGTTGCTTGTATAAAAAATGCTGATGCCGTTGTAAAAGGTGCTGACCCTACAACGTTAGGCGTTTCCGCGCCCGATCCAAAAACTTTAGTCGTTGAACTTGACGCGCCAGTTCCGTTTTTCCCTTCGCTTATGGTATTTGCAACTTTCTATCCGATTAACGAAAAATTTTATAACAGCCTTGAAGACGGAACATACGGTACGACGCATGAAAATTTTTTGTACAACGGCGCATTTACTCTGACTTCATACGTTCCTGGTTCAGCTAGCATTCAACTTCAAAAAAATCCCAACTATTGGGACGCCGCTAACGTGACGCTGGAAAAACTTCAATATCAAGTCGTCTCCTCCTCCGATAACGCCTTGACTGCTTACAGAAATAAATCTCTCGACCTCGTGACGATTAACGGCAATCAAATTGAGTTCGTCAAAAAGGACGCTGAACTTGCCAAAGACTTGCATATAATTTCTACTGGTTCGCTGAACTACGTTACTTTCAATCAAGACCCTAAAAATAATCATGCAGGTGCGCTTTCAAATGTCAATATGCGCCTTGCCATTTCAAATTCCATTGACCGCGAATCGCTCGTCACAAATTACATTATGAACGGCTCACGGGCGACGTATACTGCAATTCCGCTTGACTTTGCGCCAAATGCTAAGACTGGAAAATATTTCGCCGAAGATCAAAAACAATTTGCTGAATACGTCGGCTTCAATCCCGACAAGGCGAAAGAATATTTAGCGCGTGCCAAAAGTGAACTCGGCAAAGATGATTTTAACTTTACGCTGATTTATGCCAATGACGCGGGCGATATGACGGTAAAAGTTGTACAGGCGATTAAAGCGCAGGTTGAAGAAAATTTGCCTGGCGTGAAATTAAATCTGCAACCGATGACTAAGGCTGAATATCTCGACAAAGTTACTACAAATAGCTATGATATTGCTGTAACGAATTGGACGCCAGATTATGATGACCCAATGACATTTTTAACTTTGTGGACGACTGAAGGCAGTGAAATTTCTGAACACTGGAGCAACGCTGAATACGACAAAATTATTGCCGATTGTACGACAGGTAGCCTTGCCGCAAATTATGACGCTCGGTGGAATGCCCTTTACGACGCCGAAAAAATTTTGCTGGAAAATGCAGTTATCGCGCCTTTGTACACGGGAGCTAATGCAAATTTAATTTCCGAAAATGTCAGCGGCATTGAATTTCATGCCGTTGCTATCGACCGCGTTTATAAACACGCCGTTGTGAAATGAATTTAGAATTTAGAATTAGGAATTGTCAATAATGACGAAATATATTTTAAGAAGAATTTTATTATCGCTGGTTACGCTGTTTTTAATCGTCTTCGCGCTGTTCGTACTGATTCGCATAATGCCTGGCAACCCGTTCCCTGTCGAAAGAATGACGGCTGAAATGATTGCACTGAAACGCGCAGAGTTGGGATTGGACGATCCGATTTTAGTACAGTTTGCAAATTATTTATCGCTACTTATGAGTGGCAGTTTTGGTAACGGAACTTCACTTTACAACGGCGCACCAATCAAGCCGATACTTTTAGTTTGTATGGAAAATTCATTTAAAATTGGCGTACTGTCAATTTTACTTGGAACTGTAGCGGGAATGACTTTAGGCATAACGGCGGCACTTCATCGCGGAAAATTTCTTGACGGTTTTTGTACAGTCGTTTCAATTCTCGGCGTCTGCGTCCCGTCATATGTTTTTATGATTTTCCTGCAATATTTTTTCTCCTTCAAAATTCCATTCTTCCCGTACTTTTTCGATGCGTCAAGATTTTTATTTTCGTCAATAATGCCGTCACTGTCGCTAAGTTTATTTACAATAGCAACAATTTCAAGATTTACGCGAAATGAAATGGTCGAAGTTATGAACAGCGATTATGTAAAACTTGCTGAATCAAAAGGTTTGTACGGCTTTGAACTTTTGCGAAAACACGTATTGCGAAATGCCTTAATTCCAGTCGTGACGGTAATAGCGCCGCTTGTCGTGGACTTAATGACGGGCGCAATGGTTATCGAAAAAATTTACGGCATAAACGGTATGGGTAAACTTATGGTCGACGCGATTGCAGGTGACGGCATAGACTATAACTACGTTTTGGCGCTGGGAATTTTATTTTCAGCAATGTATATTTTCGTGATGTTACTGCTGGATATTTTGTATGGAATTTTAGACCCGCGAATCAGAATTGCTAAGGAAAATTAAATGGAAGGGCAACTTTATTTAGATTTTGGCGAAGAATTCAGACCAGTTAATTACACCGTCGCGCAGATTAAAAATTTGGGCTTGATACGTAGTGACGAAAATTTAAAAACTTTGCTGAAACTTTATGATGAAGTCACGGACATTGACATTAAGCGGGAAATTGTTTCTTCGATTGGGCGGCAGACTGATAACGAAAATATTTTGAAGTTCATACACGAAAATGTTTTCAACTGCGGCTTTATGGAGCTTGTCTACCAAATGTACCGAACTTGCCTTTACAAAGGAAAAAACTGCGCGGAATTTGCACAACTCGGCGAAGAAATTAAAAATTATTTTGATAACGAAGTTTTGAATAAAATGTACGATTATTTTTCCTACAGACAAAATCACGTGGGCAAAAAAATTCGTGAAAAGTTTTATTCAAAACCTATTTTATTGCGCGGGAATAATGTTGAGACGTTGCAAAAGATTGAAGAAAATTCCGTCCAACTGATCTTTACTTCGCCGCCGTACTACAACGCGAAAATTTATTCAGATTATCATTCTTACAAAGATTATCTAGACGATATGTATAAAACTTTGCAAGCTTGCCACAAAGTTTTAGAAGACGGCAGATTTATAATTATCAACGTTTCGCCTGTCATTTCTAAGCGTCCTGGCAGAGAATTTGAAAGTGTTCGTTATCCGATTCATTTTGATTTTCACAATTTGTTGACCCGCGCAGGTTTCTATTTTGTCGATGAAATTCAATGGATTAAGCCCGAATCTTCCGTGAAAAATCGTAACGGCGGCTATCAACAAACAAAAATGCCGTTGAGTTACAAGCCGAATTGCATTAACGAAAGCATTATGGTTTACAGAAAAAATTGTAATTTTTTGTTGGATAAAAATATTGCGATGTACGACAAAAGTTTTGCTAACGATGAAAATTTTGAGTCGTCAAATTGCTGGTACATTGCGCCGGCGTCAAATAAAAATCATCCCGCAGTTTTTCCTAAGGAATTGTGCAGAAGAATTTTAAAATATTATTCATTTCGCGGCGACGTAGTATTAGATCCTTTCGCAGGTTCAGGAACTTTTGGCGAAGTTGCTATAGAAATGGAACGGACGCCAATTCTTTGTGAACAAAATGAAATTTATTGCGACTTAATAAATAAAGGGAATGTTTATGTTCAACTTTGAAGAAAAAATTATCGCCGCTACTGTTGAAAAATTGCTTAACGGTCAAGATTATCGCCAAGAAATTGTCAACGATATTAACGTAAAATTTTTAGATTTTACGTTGGATTTTTTCAAAAAAATTGTTGACGCGAAATTAAACGATGATGAAATAAATTTGGATTGGTACAAAAAATATTTTTTTAATGCTGAAAATTACCCGACAAACGAAATTGCAATTCATTCTGGAATGAATTTGAAAACTATCACAAATATTTATGGCGGTTCATCAAGGCAAATTGTGATTGACGTTGCCAATAAAAATTATGATTATCTGAAAAATTTAATTCAGCAACTGGAAACTGACGGCGCAGACGATTTCGACTTACAAATTAAAATCACAAAAAATAGCGTTTCTGTTGATTTGAATTTATCTGAAAGCCTACTAATTTTAAATGCGTTGGC
>JAFSUE010000161.1 GCA_017445435.1 Selenomonadaceae bacterium
AACTACAAAGACGACGACGAAAATTTTTAAATCGACAAAAATTTAAACGCTACTAAAATTTATTCATCCTTCAAATAATTTTCCAGCTTGTGACGCAAATTTTCCTGCGCAAGTGCCGCCGCCTCAATCAATGTTAAATCTTTTGTCGACGCACCAGAAGTTTGCATTAAGACGGGCATTTCAGTTTGCAAATCGTACAAAAAGGCGTACACCATAACTTGCCGTTCATCGTCCTGCGCGTCACGAACTCTATCAGCATTGACAAGTTGAACTAAAACGTACTTGCAACCTAAATTTTTTGCCGCCGCGATAAATGGCGCTACGTTGTCCGAAATGTTATCAACTTCCTTGACTTCAATAAAATTTTGTTCGTCGAAAGTGAAATTGCTAAACCGCGTCGTCAAGCTCGTACGCAAAATTCCATAAATATATTTTTCGTCCTTAGCGGCGAAATTTTTTTTCACAAATTTAAGCGGCGCAATGTAAACTGGTATGTCAATTCTATTTTCGCCAATGCCGTCGTCAAAAGTAAATCCCTCCGCGTCAAAATAATTTCTCAAGGCGCAGTCAAGGTACATGGCCATTTTGTGTTTGTATTGGTCAGCACTTTTCGCGGGTTTCCACGTGGCGGCGTTTCCAAATTGCACGTAGCCGAACGGTTCAAAAATTTTCTTCACAATGTCGCCTTTAATTTCCATTCGCGTCAAATCAATTTTTTCATTGTACGAATCAGCCAGCGCCTTATTGCCGATAGCCATTGCGCCGAACGTGATAACTTTCATTCGGCTTTTGTCAACGCCCAAATCATTCAGCCGCGTTGCCATAACCATTGCTACAGAGCCGCCTAAACTGTGACCCGTCAAATACAACGTTTCATTCGGATTGTTTTTGAGTTCGTCGACAAGATTTTCAGCAACGCCGCCAGCAAGTGTAGCGTCCGCGTAATCGCGAAAACCTTTGTGGACAAAAATATTTGTGTCAGCGTCTTTGTGCAGTGGAACGCCGCCCGTACGAAAATCAACTTCAACGTCTTTAATATCTTCTGTACCAGCGACAACTAAAATTTTTACAATTCGTCCGTCGAAATAAGTTTTGCTAATGGTGTACGCCTTGACCGTCACGCCATTTTTTTCACTGGTTATCGCGTCAATCTTCCAGCCGCGCGAATCTAAATTGCTACGTACCAAAAAACTTTCATCTCCACTGTACGCGGCAAGTGAACTCAACGCGCAGATTAATTCAATTTCCCGCGTCTCAAAATCATTTTCGGTTTGAACTTCCTTTGCAATGGCGACGCTTGAAAAAATTATCAAACTTATGAACGTTAAAAGAATTTTTCGCATAAAAAATAGCCTCCAAAATTTTTTCGCAGTTTATCACGAAATTTTTTTGAAGGCAAAATTTTTTATCAAAGTTTATGTCGTGTGGATTAATTTGAATTTTAAGTTGAAAAAATTTTTTAATTAACCTACTTTTTCTTTGGCGCAAAGAAAAAGTAGCAAAAAGAAACATAGCGGCATTTGCGCGCTCGCGGTTTACGATTCGGCAATTAAAACATTACGCCGTGTCTTTGTGTTCCCAAGCGTCCAACTCCACAGGGCGCTGAAATGCCGCTTTATTACCGTGATTTTTCTACTTTGAAGTTACTACGTATTTATTCAACATCATCTAATCTCCAGTTAAAGATTTTTCGCCGAAAGTTTTTAACTTGGCAACTTCCGCCATAATCAACTGCGCGAACTCAGCAAGTTTTTCTTTATCCTTCGCGTTGCCGTCAAATTTCATCGGCTTACCGTAGACGACGGCTAGGCGTGGAAATTTCACTTCGGCGGAAAAAATTTTATTCGTGTTGACAATCGCCGCAGGAATAATCGGAACTTTTGTCATGGCGGCTATTAAACTTACGCCAGGTTCAGCCTTGCCAATCTTGCCAGTTTTACTGCGCGTACCTTCTGGGAAAATTCCTAAGCAATCGCCGTTTTTCAAAATTTTCACGGCAGTTTTAATCGCCGCTTTATCAGCCGCGCCGCGTTTGACTGGGAAGACGTGCAGACCTCGACAAATCGCCGCCATTATAGGATTTTTGAAAAGTTCCTCCTTGCCCATGAAATTAACTTCGCGGGCAATAAAAGTTCCAAGAAACGGCGGATCCCAATTCGCCATATGATTCGCCGCTACTATGAACGCGCCATTTTTCGGAATATTTTCAGCGCCTATAACTTTTGTCCGCAGAAATATTCCGTACCAAATGCGGCAGAGAAATTTAAAAAATTTGTAGAACATTTACTTTGCCAATTCCAAAATTTTTTCAACGACTTCATCAACCGTCATATTTGTTGAATCAATTAAAATCGCGTCGTCAGCTTTTGCAAGTGGTGCAATTTCGCGTTCAGAATCTTGCTTATCACGTGCCGCAATTTCATTTTCCACAGCGTCGAAAGTTACGGCTTGCCCTTTAGCTTTCAACTCTTCAAAACGTCGCCGCGCTCTTTCGTGCAATGACGCCGTGAGAAAAATTTTTACGTCAGCATTTGGCAAAACTTGCGTCCCAATGTCGCGCCCGTCCATTATGACTGAACCTGCAGTTGCCATTTCGCGCTGAAGTTCGGTTAATTTTTTCCGTACAAAACCGTACTTTGAAACGTCCGACGCCAGCTTGCTAACTTCAGGCGTACGAATTTCCTTTGTCACGTCGACGCCGTCAAGAAAAACTTTCGCCGATTCGTCCAGCTTAATTTCTATGTCGTCGACAATTTCAGTTAAATTTTTTTCAGTCAACGTTTTGCCACTTTGCAAAAGTTTCATTCCAACTGCGCGGTACATTGCGCCAGTGTCAATGTACGTAAAGCCGAGTTTAGCCGCTACGATTTTTGAAACGGTACTTTTGCCAGCGCCTGCAGGTCCGTCAACTGCAATTACTTTTCCCATTTTCATTTCCTCAAAATTAAATTTCATTAACTTTTTATAGATTTAAAATTTTATTTATAAACTACTTTTCTTTTGGCGCAAAAACTTTAAATTACGTATTACGCATTACGAATTGAAAGAAGTTTGGGTACGAAATTTTTACGCAGTCCGCGTCGTCAATCTCAACGCCATTTGCCGCCGCGCCAAATATCGACAGCGCCATTGCAATTCTATGGTCTGCGTAAGTTTTACATTCCGCAAAAATTTTTTCACGTCCGCCGTGTACAATTAAATCAGTCGCCGTCGCCTCAAAACTTCCACGCGAAATTTTATTAAATTCATTGACAATCGCGTTAAGCCTGTCACTTTCTTTGACGCGCAATTCTCCAACGTCATGAATAATCGTCGTACCTTCGGCAAATGCGGCGGCTACGGCAAGCGCTGGCACTTCGTCAATCAAGCGCGGAATAATCGCTCCGCCAATTTCGACGCTGCGCAGTTTCGACGACGTAACTTTAATATCTGCTGAAAGTTCTCCGCCCGATTCGTGAAGATTTTCAAGTTCAATCGCCGCTCCCATATTTTTCAGCACGTCTAAAATTCCTGTTCGCGTCTGATTCACGCCAACATTTTTTATCGTGACGGCAGAATTTTTCGTGACGGCGGCAAGTACAATCCAATAAGCGGCAGAGCTTATGTCATTGGGTACGATAATTTTTTCAGGCGCAGTTAAACTTTTGGCAGGAAAAATTTTTATCGCGTTGCCAACTTTTTCAATCTGTACGCCGAATGCCGACAACATTTTTTCAGTGTGGTCACGTGACGGCGCAGGCTCAATAATCGTCGTAGGATTTTCCGCGTACAAGGCGGCTAAAATTATCGCCGATTTAACTTGCGCACTTGCAACGGGCATTTCATAAGTTATGCCGCACAGATTTTTTCCGCCGATAACTGTTATCGGTAAATTTTTATTGCCGTTGCGTCCGACGATTGACGCGCCCATTTCTGCCAACGGTTTAATGACGCGCCCCATTGGTCTTTGCCTTAACGAATCATCGCCAGTAAAAGTTGTATTAAAATTTTGCGCGGCGGCAAGTCCAAGTAAAAGTCTTAGCGTCGTACCAGAATTGCCAGCGTCTAAAATATTTTCAGGCTCACGAAGTCCACGTAAACCGTTGCCCGTGACAAAAACTTTTTCGCCGTCAATTTGAACGTCGACGCCGAATTTTTTCATACAGTCGACGGTTGACAGACAGTCCGCGCCGTGTAAAAAATTTTCAATTTCGACGGTCGAACTTGCCAAGCTGGAAAAAATTACGCTACGGTGTGAAATGGATTTATCGCCAGGAACTTTTATTTCGCCGCGCAGATTTTCAATCGGCAGAATTTTCATTGCTCTGCCCTTCATCTGTCTGCCCCTCAACTTGATTTTCATCAGCCTGCTTTTCAATTTCTTTAATCGCAGGTTTGCCAGTGACTAACTCTTCAAATTTCTGTTCAATGGCAGTCATATAAACTTTTGGATTTAACGGTTGAGCACGCTTTACCATATCGCGCAAATTTTTATGCAAAACGTCAAGCGTTTTAACTTCCGTCACCAAACTAACGGCGCGGTTAATGTAGCCTTCAACAGAAGGTGTTGCCAAATCGGGCAAGCCAATCGCCTTTGTGATAGTTTTGCCAAATTTTGAACTGCGGCGTTGCGCGTAGAAACTGACGACTGGAACGCCCATATAAAGCGCGTCAATAGTCGACGTGACGGCAGATAATGGGTAAACGTCAAGCACAACGTCAAGGTGCAACATTTCCTGCATATAATTTGGCGACGGCGGACGGAATAAAACTTTGTCCATGTTGAAACCGATAGCCTTCATTCTGTCGTACAGCTGATTAATCGTCGAAATACTTTCAAATTCTTTCGCCCGCATAAGGAAGACAGCTTTGGGAACGAGTTCAGAAATTTTCAGCCAAATTCTTAAAATATCGTCGTTAATTTCGGAGTAATCGCAGATTGTACCGAAAACAGGATAATCACGTTTAGTACAAGGCGCGTATTCAGGCTTGGGAACATCTTCACGTTGCGCGTAGGCAAAATTGACGGGCATTCTTAAAAATTTTTCAGTGAAAAGTTTTGAATCAGCCTCTTCATTTTCAGGCGGGTTGAGTATATCGTCTGTAATGAAATAATCCATCGTCGTCAGTCCAGTTGTAGCGGGATAGCCTATGCCAGTAATTTGAATTGGCGCGGGCTTGTACGCGAAAACTGGTAAGCCGTTACCTTCACTGTGTCCAACTGGGTCAATCAAAATGTCAATCTTATCATCGTGAATTTTCTTTGCAATTTCTTCATACGTCATACCTTCGACGACTTCAAAGTTTTCAGCAAATTTTTTGTACAAGTTTTTGTAGGGGTCATTGTTATCAATCAAGCTGTAGCAAGTCACTTCAAACTTTTCGCGATCATGGGCGGCAATCATACTGAAGACGGTTGAGAAGTTCGGGTCTACTCTGAAATTTGGGGAAAGGTAGCCGATTTTAATTTTGTCGCCTTCCGCGCGTTCATGATATTCAGTGTAAGGTTTAACGTCGCTGAAAAGTTTTTGATAGTTGAAGTTAGCCGCCGCGATTTTGTCTGACGGAATATCAAGCAACTGTAACGCCGTGAAAAGCCCGCTGAAAAGTTTAGCTTTTTCGTCTCTATCTTCTGAAAGGTGCGCCGCGCGTTCAAAGTTTTCAGCTGATTCAGGCATTTTAGCATTCAAGAGCGCAATTTCGCCGCGCAGTTCATGGTAGCCACATAAAAATTCGCGGGAGTATTGACCGTCTGGCACGGAGCGAATAGCTTCATAAGCGCCTACGTAATCTTTCAACTGCTTTTTACAAGCCGCGATTAAATAATAAATTTCCGCTTTATGTTCCTCATCAGCTTGTGACGCTAACTGCAAATTGTACAGGGCGCGTTTGACATGAACTATATCTTTGATTTTATTTTTATGAAAATCTGGCTCAAGTTCAAAATAATCCATCGCCTTGTAATAATAATCTTCAGCCATTTCAGGCGTAATTTCTGGCGCGTCCTGCGGAAAGTCTGGCAATTCTTCGCCATTCATCCACGCATTATAAATTTTAGTGTACGCCTCTTCAACTTCGCCCATATAAATTGCGTCATTCATAACCGCCGACGTTTCCATTTTACGGCGAATCGTTAAATGATAATCGCGCAACCGATCCCAATCGTTGGCAAGGTCAACAGCCTTTTGAATATATTCTTCTTCACTGAAAGCGCAAAGTTCACCTAAGCCGCAGTTTGTCAAAAGTGAATAGCCGAAACGTGAATTATGACGTTCCTGAACCAGCGTTATGACGGGCAAGCCCATATAAAGCGCGTCGCAAGTCGTACCGCCGCCAGGATAAGGGAAGGTATCCAATGCAATGTCAGCTTGTGAATATTTTATTAAATATCTTTGTTCGTCCGCTTCATAAATTAATTTTTCGCGTGGAAGTCCAGCCGCTTCAATTCTAGCAATGGCGTGGTCTGTGCCGTACTTATCGCGGAAAGCTTTACCCTTCAAATAAAGTTTAGCGTTGGGGACGGCGTTTACAATTTTAGCCCAAACTCTAAGCGCCTCATCAGTAACCTTCGTGAAGTTGTTAAAGCTGACGAATGTTACATAACCATTTTTCGTACAAGGCGCGGGATTAACAACGGTCGGCTCGTCGTGCCACATATAGCAGAAGTGACTGTGTTGGAGACGCAACATTTTTTCGCTGAAAAATTTTTCATTCAAGCCAACGGGGTCGGTATACTTGTCAACCATAAAATAATCAATAGCCTTGACGCCAGTTGTATTGAACCAGCCAATAGCACTAATGATAATTGGCGCGGGCTTGTAGCAAACGACGTTCATAACGTTATTTGCGGTGTGTCCTGAAAGATCGACGAGAATATCAATTTCATCATCTTTAATTTTCTGCGCGGCAACTTTCGGATCATCGTACAAAATATTTCTGAAGTGGTCGACGCCAGCTTTAAATTGTTGTGCGACGTGGTCTTC
>JAFSUE010000162.1 GCA_017445435.1 Selenomonadaceae bacterium
AGCGTGGCTCATTCCCATACAGCCCAAAGCTACGGCTGAAACTTTTAAATCTTTACCGAGTGTACGATAATTCATTTTTTCACCTCAAAAATTTTAAAGATTAGCGCCGTAAAATTTTATAAGCTTGTCAACAAATTTATTAACGTATTTAGGCACATAGTACGTTTGAATGTAGTGTGCGCCGTCGACAAGGAACAGTTCTTTATTTTTTATTAAACTACTTTTCTTTTGCGCCAAAAGAAAAAGTAGTTCATAAAAAAATTAAAATTAAAAATTCTACTTAATCAACACGACCTAATCAACGCTAATCAATTCGTACTGCGGATTTCCAAGACCGATATTTTTCATTGCCGTGAGCTGATGAAGACCGACGCGCGTTTCAATTCTTTCGCGCAAATCTTTACTATCCGCCGCGCTGTAAACAAAATCGCAGCAAGCTTGATCAATCGCCAAAATGTCATTCGACGCGCAAATACCAATATCTTTCATCGTAGGTTCAGCGGCATAAGTCCCCGCGCAGTCACAATCAACGCTCATTCGGCGCATAACGTTTATAAAGACAATTCGCTTGCCGAAATGGTCACAAGTTGCCTTGCCGCTGTCTGCCATAAGTTCCATAAATTTTTCTTTCAACGGAACTTTTGATGCCCAATCCCGCGCAGGTGGCATGCCCATAGCTTTATTGTAAGCGTGAACTTGCGGCTTGCCTTCCTGCCCAGATGCACAGCCGATAGCAATATTTTTCAGACTGCCGCCGAATCCGCCCATTGCATGACCTTTGAAGTGCGTTAAAACAATCATTGAATCGTAGTTGACGATATTTTTTCCCATTGTGACAAATTCTAAATGTTTGCCGCCATTCGTCGAAAAGTTTACGCCGCCTTCCTCGTCCATAATGTCGACAGGGCAAAAGTTCCAGCCGTTTTTAGCAATCGTGGCGCGGTGTCCTTCAGTCGTATAACGTGCGCCGTTGTAAAGCGTATTCGTTTCGACAATGTTTGAATCGGGTACAAGCGCTTGAAATTTTTTCACCCATTCACGCGGCAAAATGTTCGGACCGTCAGGCTCGCCAGTATGAAGTTTAATTGCAACTTTGCCGTAAATTTCGCCGTTCACAAGATTATAAAGTTTAATCATACTGTCAGCGTCAATTTTTTTCGTGAAATAAACTTTCGCCGCTGAACCTTTATAATTCGTACCAGTGACATTTTTGCAACCGACAACTGGCGCTTGCGAAATTTTAATTGAAGGTGTCGCCGCCTCAACTTTTTGCCCAAAAGTTCCAACTGCCGCGCTTACCGCCGCAAGTCCCGCCATTTTTAATAAATCTCTGCGCGAAATATCCATTTTCAACCCTCCAAAATTATTTCAAACTGTTATAAAAATTTTTGTCAACTTCTTCAAGCCATTCAGTTGTAATGCCTTCAACAGGTTTCATAACTGAAATGTGCTGAAACATACAATGCGGCGCCGCGCCATGCCAATGTTTAACGCCTTCAGGAATTGTCACGACTTGACCAGGTAAAAGTTCCTTCGCTTCCTCGCCCCAAATTTGATAGTAGCCGCGCCCAGACTCCGCAATTAAAATTTGGCAAGATTTATGGTGAATGTGCCAAAAAGTATGTGCGCCGTCAACAAAAGTTACGTTGCCCATTGGAACATCTTTTGACAGCCACGCAACGTAACTTGTTCCAGTAAAATATTTTTCATTGGCAATGTTAAGTTCGCCAATCGGAAAAATTGAGCCGCCAAGTTTTTCAAGTCCAGCTTTAATTTCAGATTCTGTAAAATCTTTCGCAAAAGTTACATTCGCCGTACTCAAAATACAGAGGGCAGAAATTGCCGCCGCTTTTAAAAATTTCTTAGCTTTAAAAAATTTCTTCATAAAAAGTTCCTTCCCAAATTTTTACATTTGATTTTCCCAAAATTTAATCGCGTTGTCAATCCAGCCGTCAGCAACAGTCCCTTGACCAAGTCCGAAACCGTGCGGCAGTCCATTAAAAATTTCAATCTGCGCGGACGTACCATTAGCGCGAATACCTTCAATGCGGCGTTGCATAGTTCGCCAGCTTGCAATGCCGTCATTCGTACCGACGCAGTTATAAGTTGGCGGTTCATTGCCATAAACTTCAGAAAGCCCTGTATATTGCATAATCACTGCCGCAGGTCGAGGATAAAATTTTTCGCCGAAATATTCTGTACCGAAACTGCCAAGCCAAGCCGCCATTCTTGCACCAGCACTGCCGCCCCATAATGAATAATTTTTAACGTCAACTTGCAATTCCGCCGCGTGTTCGTGAATAAAAGAAATTGCCCGTGCTAAATCTTCACAGGCAAGTTGCGCGTCAGGACGATAAATCAGCGCGAAGGCATTGTAACCGCGTTTAGAAAGTTCCAGCGCGTGCGGAAAGCTATCGTGCATTGCGCCGACGTAGTAAAAGCCGCCGCCAGCGTTGCAAATTGCAAACTTAGCATTTGGCTTGCCGCGAAAGAAAAATAGCCCAGTATTTTTTTTGCGCGGATCTAAATTTTTTTCAGCGTCAGTGTAAATGTCGTAGAAAATTTTTTCGCCAGCGTCAGACTTTTCCTTCATATAATTGACAATTTCAACAGTTTTAGCGGGATTAATATAGCTGTACCAAATTAAAATGTCGTCAAGATTTTTCAGCGTCAAATTTTTGTTAATGCCCCTGTTCACAGGAAAAATTAACTTGCCAAAGCCAGAAAAATTTTCGTAGTTGATAACGTCGACAACTTTTGTATTTTGCGTAAAATTAATTGTCGCCATTTCATCAATGCTCCCCGACTCAACATTATTTTGACAGCCAACAAAAATTATCGCCGTCAAGAGAATCATTAAAATTTTTACCATTTGTAATTCGACACAAGCAATTTCATCAATTTATCGTCGTGATGATAGCGAAGTTCAGATTTATTATCTAAAATCATCGTCGCGCCATTTTCGCGGGTGTACGGCGTCCAATTCGGCAGACCTTTAGCATTTGGATTTCCAGTCCTTGCAAAATTTATCCACGCTTGCGAAATTTTATCTGCAAGTGAATAAGCGTCTTGCGTCGCGCCAGTAGCTTGTGCAGAAAATTCTATGTTGTTGAAGACGAAAGGAATTTCCGCGCAGTGATACGCCATTCCAAACCCGCCCATTATCGGCGTTTCCCAACTGAAAATGTAATTGTAGACGGGTGCGCCGCCTTGCTGAACTTTCAAGTTCATAGTTTTTAAAGTGCGCGTCCTAGTCCAACTGTCGACGTAAAGCGCATTCGCTATCGGTTTATCGGGGTAAGCCTCACGAAATGCCGCCTTGACCAATTCCGCATTAGCGCCGTACTTTTCACGAAGTTTTTGTTCAACCTGCGCGGCAGTCCAAAAATTTTTATTGTCAACCTGCGCGGTATCCATTTTCGCCCATTGATCAATCGTTTCCCATTCGTTAGCAACACTGCCGATTAAAAGCGGAATATTTTTAGCTTGCTCGGTAAAGCCGTCGTCAACAGGATTCTGCAAAATAATTTCGCCGTCAATAAC
>JAFSUE010000163.1 GCA_017445435.1 Selenomonadaceae bacterium
AACAATTCTTTTTGCCGCCGTACCGTCACCGTAAGGATTATGGGATTCAGACATTTTTTTATATTCGTCAGCGTCAGTCAACAAAATTTTAGCGTTTTGGTAGACGTTATCAAAGTTCGTACCGACAAGCTTAACAGTTCCTGCGTCGACGGCTTCAGGTCTTTCAGTAGTGTCACGCAGTACCAAAACGGGCTTGCCCAACGCTGGCGCTTCTTCCTGCACGCCGCCTGAATCAGTCAAAATTAATTTAACGCGGCTCATCAAATTTGCGAACGGTTCATAGTCAAGCGGGTCAATCAAATGTACGCGCTGTAAATCGCCAAGTTCTTCGTCGACAACTTCACGGACGATTGGATTTTTATGGACGGGGAAAATTATTTCAACGTCGGGAAAATCTTCAAGCAACTTTTTCAGCGCCCTGTAAATTTGCCGTAACGGTTCGCCCCAATTTTCGCGCCTATGCGTTGTCACCAAAATTATGCGTTTGCCGTCGTAGTCAATAGCGTTTAAAAGTTCGTCTGAAAATTTAAAGTCACGGCGAACAGTTTTATAAAGCGCGTCAATAACGGTATTTCCAGTGACGAAAATTTTTTCAGCGTCAACACCTTCGCGCAGAAGATTTTCTTTCGCAGTATTGGTCGGCGCGAAATTTAAATCAGTCAACGCGGCAGTAAGTTTGCGGTTCATTTCTTCAGGGTACGGAGAAAATTTATTGCCAGTACGAAGTCCCGCCTCGACGTGACCAACTGCAATTTGATGATAGTACGCGGCAAGTGCGCCTGCAAAAGTCGTCGTCGTGTCGCCGTGTACTAAAACGATATTGGGCTTGACTTTCTCCAAAATTTTATTCAAGCCCAAAAGTGCGCGGCTAGTTATATCGAACAAAGTTTGTCCCGCCGACATAATGTTCAAGTCGTAATCTGGGCGAATCGCGAACAAGTTTAAAACTTGATCCAACATTTCGCGATGCTGCGCGGTGACGGCGACGGTTACTTCAACTTCTGCGGGAAATTTTTGCAACTCCAAAATTACAGGCGCCATTTTTATTGCTTCGGGACGCGTGCCGAAAATCGTCATAACTTTCAACTTTTCCATCGTCAACACCTAATCTCAAATTTGCTAAACCAATCTAAAAAAAATTCTGCCGTCGATAAAATTTTCGTACTCTTTCCATCCCATCTTTTCAAGAAAAATTTTAATTTGCGGATACATTTCAGTGAAAAATATATTAAATGCATACGGTCTAGCATTCAGTACATTATTTTCACTCAAAACGTCATTATAATCTGCGTCTACAATATCAAATAAAATTCTAACGGTGGGCGCGTAGTTTTTGTCGCCAAGAAACACGATAGGTTTCTTTCCCATTTTTTTCAATACGGCTTTAATGCTATTCATCAATAATTCATCTGGCGAAGGCAGAATAAAAATTTTCACCAATTCAGCAAAATATTCTGGCTCTCTCTCCAATAAAAGTTTCCAGCCGTCATTGTGCATTTCACGAAAAGCATTCGTCATTGCTACTGAATTATTGGAATTTAAACTCAATGCCGCTGATTTATCAGTTCCATATTTCCAGCCGTACTTTGGAATTGATCCCCACAATGCAATAATTTCTTTGGGATGCAATGGAACAAAAGTTTTTACGTCATGTTCCACGCAAGCGTACGACAAACTCATATCTTCGCTGACATATTTATAATTATTTTTGTAAGGTTTCGCCAACATCCAATCTAAATATTCACGATTAAAAAACCATGAATGTCCAACAAAATCTACCTCATAAGTTTCAGCGCTTGAGGTATGCCAACCAACATTGAAATATTTTTTCGGAGCAGGATAACCTTCAACATCTCGCAAAACTATACCATTAGTGCCGTATACCCCCCCCGTTTTTTGTATTGAGTGCATATGACAATTTTCAAGCCAACGTCTACCTGGAATTGTATCGTCATCAAAAACGCAAACATAAGGTGACAAAGTTTTTCTTGCCGCGTACTCAAATCTTTTCCAAACGCCGCCATTTTCTGTAGCAATTTCATAAGCGTCGAATCGCTTTAAAATTTCTTCGTCAATAATAACTTTTGGCTCACCAGATTTAACCGCGTCTTGATACAAAAAAATTCTGCGCGGACGCAGTGTCTGATTCTGCACGGCGTCAAGCTGTTGAGCTAAAACTTGTGGGCGCTTGTACGCGGAAAGTACAACGTCAACGTCAAGATTGATTTTTGAAGAATCAAACATCCAGCAATTTTGTTGAGCATAAGGCGTATTATCTACCATATACGGACGAGTAATTTTTCCGTGCGTGAAAGGGTCAATCGCTGAACCAAAATCGATATAGCAGTTATGCGGATTATTTTCGTAAAGCGCCTTGATAATCAAAGCGGACATTGGACCAGCTGAAACAGCATACAATAAATTTTTTTCGTGACCAGTTTCAGAAATTATTTTTTGTACAAGCGCTTGACCTTCCTGTTCCCAAAATTTAACGCAGTCGTCACTAATTGAGTAATGCTTTTTTATATTAAGTCGACCGTACGGGTTACCTTGTCCGCGATAGTTTGTAATTAATACGGCGTCGCGTTCAAGCGTTTGAAAGTTACGCCAAAATTCAGCGAAATTTGCATTTACAAGTAAATTTGCGAAAGTAATATTGCAACCTTTCAAATTTTGAAGGTACCAATAGTAAGCTTCAGAATCACAACAAGGACAGGAGATAGCATAAATGAAATTTGGCGCGGCAAGTCCTAAGGATTTTTTCAAATCTGCGCCTAAAAGTGTTAGACCTTGACCTGCTTGCCAACCTTCTTGTGCTTTGACTGCTTTACCAATCATCAGCGAGCGTTCACCGTCACCATAACGTACGAGTGCAAAATTTTCACCGTCAACTATTTTCTGCCAGTATTTTTTGTATTCGTCTTTCATCGAAAGAATATTTTCGTGATGCCGTCCCGCGTCGGTTATGCTCCAGGAATTTTCTTGCTTACATGTGATGAAAAATTTTTCCGCCATAAATTCTACCCCCTAAAAATTTTTATAATTTAACTTCTGCTTGTACATCACGAATTGAATTGCCGTCGGGAAAAATTTTTGCGCTGATTAAATCTTCCGCAAAGTCTTCATCATCTTTAACGGTAACTTGATAGACACATTGCGGATTATCGAAGTTACGATTAACTGTAATTTTAATTTGTGAATCAGACAACTTTTCCTTGATAAGTTCATATCCAAGATTTTTATAGAAAAAATTTATTTCGTCGTCATAAGTCCGAATCATTTTTTTGAAGGAATTTAGCGACATAGTTTGAACAGTGACGGGCGTTATTATTTGAAGGCGTCTGAACTGTCCAACGCATTTTGTACGCGCTTCATCTTCATAAAGGCGCATTTCATTTTCATTTTTCGCCAGCCAGTAATTACCAGGAAATTTGGCAAGGACTTCGGACGTATGGTTATCATCGCTTTCGGTAATTTCAAACCATTGGAAATCATTCCAAAAAGGTCCAAATTCAAAAGGCTCTTGCATTGGTTCAGAAGAAAATTTCTCTTTGGGCGAATAAGTCCCGATATATTTCCAGCGGTCATTGAAAAATGTAAACGTATTGCAACGAGCGCATCGCCACGCGTAGAAAAAAATGTCATCGTGCTCCATTTCCAGCCAATCGGCAGTTAGATTTTCCTCTTCAAGCTCCCGCCAATTTTCAATAGTGCAAAAAATATGTTGAACGGGCTCTGTACCTTCAGGCTCACCGTGATAACGAATCGCGTAACTGCAAAAACCGCATCCACAAACAGCCATAATTATTTCTCCTCTTCTAAAACACGAATTTCCATTCCAGATTCGCCGCGAAACCAAAATTCAACAGGGAAATGAACTTGATTTTTACGTTTTGCCTCTTGATAACCTTCATTAATCGCGTTGAAACCAATCTCAAAGCTGGAATGAAGCGATATTAAGATAATTTTAGCGGGAATTTGATTATCTTCGGAGCGATGTGCTAATTCATTGTCAATTTGTCTGGATGCGTGTTTGATTTGCTTTGAAATGGTGCCAGACTTATCTGAACCGATTCCCTTAACCTCAGCGAGAAAATTAAAATCGACAAGTAAATCCGGTCGGCTGTAATACTCATGCAAAAAAACAACGTACATTCCCAAATCCAGATAATATTCCGCCGCGATCATGGCATTTCTGTCAGTAACCTTATCATTCCCACTGTCGTAATAACAGCCGTCTTTTTTCCTTCGAGCTTTGCCACTTGCTCCGCCATAACCGCCCATTAAATCTTCTCCCTTGCGTGCCACATTTGAATGTAATTCGGAATTTTAACGATTTGAATTTCAGGAAATCTTTTCTCCATCCAATCAGGACATTTTCCACAAACGACAATCGCGGTTGGCTGAATTTTTTTGACCATAACATTTATTCCGCCGACAAAAAGTCTATGCGCCTCCTTGTCATAAAGCGTATTTGTGGTAACTGCAACAGTTGAATTTAGTGGCAAGCCGTCAAAACACCATTCCCACGAAGATTCACCAGCAAATCCAGCTGTTGGTATCATAGGAATGCCAGCTTGTTGAAGTGCATAATCAATGGAGCGATTGTAGCGGCAATTATCAATTAACATATGTTCTGGATAATTTCTGAACAGATTGAAATCGGCAGAAATAATACCTTTCGTCCGTTTTAAAATTTCTTCGTACTCTCTGAAATTGACATAAAGTCTATTAAAATTTTCTTCTGAAATAAAACAATGATACCAATAGCGCCCTTCGTCGACGGTTGACTTCAAATAATTAAACGGCAGTACAGGAAGTTCAGGAATATAATTTACTTGGGCTAGTTGCGGAAAATTATATTTACCAGTTGTAGGAAAATCTCCCTGCAATAAATTTTCTGTAAGTTTTCGTTTAAAGCCATATTTTATTTTTTCCCAGCACATAAAATAAAATTCCTTAAAAAATTTTAATCTCTAGTGAAACGTAAGACGCCCAACTTTTTCGCGCCGTATCCAACTGCTACGACTACCGCTATTAAAATCAACATTGCAATTTGGCTATTGACTTCCGTTAAGGCAACCGCGCTAAGTCCAAGCATCGCGCTTATCACGTACATAAGAAAAACTGCTTGCCGTTGCGTGAATCCTAAACTTAAAAGTCTGTGATGTAAATGTCCTTTATCTGGCTGGAAAATTGGTCGTCCGCCTCTGTAGCGTCGAACTATCGCAAAAGCTGTATCAAGAATCGGAAGTCCCAGCGCTAATATCGGCACGATTAACGCTATTGTCGCCGTACTTTTTACCGCGCCTATTACAGAAATTCCTGCTAACATAAAGCCTAAAAACATACTTCCCGAATCGCCCATAAATATCCGCGCAGGATTTGAATTGTAAAATAAAAATCCTACTGACGCGCCAGCTAATGCCGCAGTTAAAATTGTCACGACCAAAAAATTTTGCTTAAGCGCTACAAGTAAAATTGTTACAGACGCGATTGACGAAACGCCCGCCGCTAGTCCGTCCAGCCCGTCAATTAAATTTATTGTGTTCGTCAAGCCAACTAGCCAAAAAATTGTTGCGGGAACGGCTACCCATTCAAGGTAAATGTAATCGCCGAGCGGATCGGTTATGAAGTCAATTCTAACGTCGAAACCGACAACTAAAACTGTCGCCGCTAAAATTTGTCCCAGCAGTTTAACTTTCGCAGGTAAATTTTTATAATCGTCGACAAGTCCAAGCGCTACGATTAAACTGCCGCTGACAAGTAAGCCTTTGAGTTGGTGTAGCGTCTCATGGTCAATGTACGAAGAAAAAATGTAAAAGGCAACTGCAAACATAAATGAAATGTAAATTCCTAGCCCACCAATTCGCGGGATTGGAACTTTATGAACTTTTCTTTCATCAGGCTTGTCAACTGCGCCAGTTTTAATTGCTAACTTTATCACCGCTGGAGTTACAATAAGTGCAAGCGACATCGCCACCGCAAACGCCACAATATATTCAGGCATCGTTTCTAAACGCGCCTCCATTCGCAAAATTTTTGTAGATTTTACAATAGCCATTCAAAGTAAGTCAAGCAAGTTTTATGCAGGATTTTTTGAAACGACGTACACTTTTCAATTCAGCTGTCGTACTTTAGCTGAAAATTTTTGCATTATTGACTTGACTAAAATTCATTTGTATAATCTACGCATTGACGCCTAAGTTATAAATTATAAAATTTTTGCAGGAGGGATTATTTGTGAACAGTACGACTAGGACGTTACTAGAATTGTTTGGAATTTTAATCGGCGCGTTAATATTTACTGGTCTTGCGTACTTCATATGTACAAACGTCGAAGGTCACGCGCTGGCTAATGCGTCGAAAGTGCCTTATTCGCAATGGGAAGAAAAATTTATTTCCGTGCTAAAAGTAGCATTTGGATTAACGCTTGGCTGTTCATTGATATGGTATCTTTTAGCTAAAGTTGTTTTTTCCGTACAAAACGCCGCAGGTTCAGGGCGCAGAACTTTTTGGGTCATACTTTTACTTATCGTAGCGGCGGGAAATTTTGCCATTACGAATTATTACGCGGCTAGTGAAAGCATTAGAATTCAGCTGAACTTTGCAGTAACGGCGATATTTATTTTATGTTTTGCAGTCGGCGGCTATTGGTTGACGAGCATTTTTACGACGCCGTCGAAATTTAAATACACGCCCATTGCCGCGCAACTTTTCAGAAGATACTAATTGAATTAAGAATTAAGCATTAAAAATTAAGAAATAATTCTTCATTCTTAATTCTAAATTCTTAATTTTAAAATTTCGACGAAGGAGAAATTTTAATGGCGTATTATTTTATATCCATAGGAGGGAGCGGCTCAAAAATTCTTGAGGCGCTAACTCACATAACAGTTGCGGGTATTTTGCCAAGCAATGAAAAGTTAAATATTATTGCTATCGATCCTGACAGCGGCAACGGCAACTTTACGCGCACAAGCACTGCACTAAATAATTTTATAAAATTTCAAAACGTTTTAGTCGGTGATGATTCGACACTTTTTAAAAATAAAATTGAACTTTTGTCGGGCGAAAATTCCCCTTGGAATCCCGTTAAAAGAAATGATCGTCTTGATGATTTAATGGCGGCAAGTTTAAATAGGGATACTTCACTCGGCAAACTTTATAGAAGTCTTTACACGAAGGCTGAACGTGAAACTTTTTTAAATGAAGGTTTTCGCGGGCATCCCTCCATTGGCGCGGCAGTATTAGCGCGAAAGTACGCCTCGCCCGATTCAAACGATAATCAATGGCAAACTTTCATCAACAAAATTAAAAATGTTATCGATAACTCCAGCAACTTAGTGAAAATTTTTATCGCAGGTTCAATCTTCGGCGGCACTGGCGCAGCTGGCATTCCTACGATAGCGCGTCTTATTCGTCAAAGTCTTCCTAATTCGCAAAATAAAATTTTAATCGGTGGCGCTATGATTCTGCCGTATTTCAATTTCATTCCTAAAGATACGAAGAATGACGAACTTTTTGCACGGTCTGAAAACTTTTTGACGAACTCTAAAGCGGCACTGAAATATTATTCGCAAGATGATAATGACTTCGACTTTATGTACTTGCTCGGTGAAGCGTCTATGGGCAACGTAAAATTCAGCGTAGGCGGTGAGGAACAGAAAAATGACGCACATATCATTGAACTTTACGCCGCACTTGCCGCCGCCGATTTTTACGCTCAAAATAAAGTAAATAGTACCATCTTCAAATACGTTTGCCGTAAGGAACAAAATACTTTAGATTGGGCAGACTTGCAAAATTTGACGCCTGATTTTAAAAAGCGTTTTGTACAATTCACGCGCTTTATTTTCGCGTACATTCAGCACGTTTTGCCTGTGCTTAAAAATCCTCCGTCAACAGGTTTTTGGTCAAGACTTTTCAAGAAAGTTCCGCCGTGGTACGTCGATATAGTTGAGCGTGAAAAAATTGATATTCATGAAAATGAAGTCCAAATTTTTGAGCGCTACGCTAAAGATTTTTGCCTTTGGTTACAGCAGATTGAAAGTTGGGACGGGCTTAACGTTAATTTAATCAGCCGAAATGCTTTTAATGTAAATCAAGTAAATGACGGAGTAAACGTGACTATTTCGGAAAGTAATTTCAATACCTGCGTTCCCAGCGATGACGATAGCTTAAATTTGGACGTTATCTTTACGCGGCTTTCAGAATCGGCGAATGTTGAAGCTAAAGGTTTCGGAAAACTTTTGCGTCGCCTGTACGATTCTTGCTACAAAGCTTGATTTAATTCATAATGCGTAATTCGTAATGCGTAATGATAGCTAAAAGCTAATACGAAAGGAAATTTTTATGGCATTTGTTCCAATTCTACCTTCCATTGCTAAAGGAAGAGAAAATAGACTTCAATTCAATCAATTCGGAAATTGGCAATCGCACGACGACGCCGACTTTCTAGATAAATTTATTGGAAGTCTGGCAGAAGGTAATGACATTGAAGATATTGGCAATATCGATTCAATCCCCAATATTTGGGCTAAACCGTTGCTCTTCAAAATGGCGCTGTTCGACAATGCTAACGATGAAAGCGGATTTGTTAAAGGCTTGAGAGAACGTTTTATCGGCGAATGGCGGTCTTTGCTTGCAATGTTCGCGCTGAAAGATATTCGCCACTTGAATTTGACGGTTGAACATATCGATTTATCGACGGACAATTCACCTTTAGCACAAGTTTTTAAAACTCTCGCGCCGCATGAATCACTTGACGGTGACTCCAGCGCTTGGGTTAGCGGAATTTACATTGTGTACTTCAACAGACTTCCTATCGCCCTGACTTCGCCGACTACGTTAGTATCAACCGTAGCCGACTATTCAGAAATTTTCAAAGGACAGCTGAATAAGCCGTGGAGTGACGATAAAAGCACGTTGACGGATCCCATTTCAATGTTGACGGAAGATGACCTTGTCGCGTTGAAAGTTTGGCTGGAAAATCTTCAAATTAATCTGCAAAATCTTAGCCGAAATCAAAATGCAAATACAGCTTTAATCAATACGCTGAAATCTTGCGTGGATGATTATGTTTTCGACGTTAAAAGAAATATTAGAAATGACAGCTCGGGCAGCTTTACAATTCAAGATTCTGGATTGGCGCTTTATGAAGGCATTTCGTACCTTCTGCGCGATTCAGTGAAAAGTAACGTCGTCAATACAACTTCCGCCGTCCAACTTGTTCTTAAATCTGGTCGCGAAGATAAAAAATTACTCCTCATCTCGCCTGAAATGGTTAGAGAATTTGCGCGGCAAGAAAGAGTTGCACCCGAACGCCTTGCCATTTGGAACGGACTTTGTGCAAGCGATATTACCGAATCTTCCCTGCAAAATGGTCCAGCGCAAATTGGTCCAGTACATTTAGAAGGCATTGAATTTAGACGCCCTGAAGATTTCTTCCAAGAAGATATTGTACTGATTGACGGCGGCGAATTTCCTAATGCGCTGGAATTTGGCGGCGCACGTCGACTGCAAGACGCTAATATTGCGTCAATCTTGCCGATAAAAATTGAACTTGCTGAAATTTTTTCGCCTGAAGAAATTTGTAAACGTCTTACCATTGAGTACGACCAAAATAAAAATACTGCAACTGTAACTTTCATATTCCCGCTTACTGGCGCGAATGGTAAAGAATCTAAATTCACTTTCACAAAAACTTATAGGGACGAAAATTTAATTTACGTCTTCAAAGAAATTCCTGTCGTCGAAATGTGGCCCAATATTCGCTCTGCCAACTGGAAAAATTATTATCTGTACTACGCGAACTACAAGGCTAATGAACAGGAACTTGCAGATGATTTTTACTACGTTTCGCCTTGGTCTTACGGGAAAAATTTAGCAGTGAATATGCCGTCGGGCGGTCTTGCTAACCGTTTCACGATTAAAATGGAAGACTTACCAGAGGCGCTTACCTTCACGTACATTGCTAAAGACGGTCAACGCTATGATGCTGGAATGATTTTCTTGAAAAAGCCTGACCTTGTACAACCGCAAAGTAATTTGTCATGGAAAATCGGCGTTGACTTCGGCACAAGTGCAACTATGCTTTACTTCGTTGATAGCAATGGCGTACCTAAACCGCTTGTCATTAATCCACATCTTTTTCAGATTATGAACAGCGGCGACGCTCGAACTTCTACCGTTTTAAACTTTATCGCGTCAGAATCTCGGCAACACGATAATGGCTCCTTCCTTAGCATTTTTCATTTGCTTAATCCTCAAGCGTCGAATGATATTTTGCCGTTGCAGGATGGACACGTTTTCTTGTTGAGTTCACAGAATACGGATTATTTTAAACAATTGCGTCATCAGATAGATGAAAATTTGAAATGGCAACCCGATCCATTTGGGCGTTTGAAAACTAGGGCATACATAAAACAAATTTGTCTGCAAGCTACGGTTGAAGCGATTGCAAATAACGTTAGCAAAATCGAATGGCATTTCTCCTATCCAACGGCTTTTTCCAACGCGCAATATCAATCGTTTACTTCAATTTGCAATCAAGCTGTTGCAGATGCGGAAAATAAACCAATTTCAAACGTGACTAACGTTTCATTCTATTCTGAAA
>JAFSUE010000164.1 GCA_017445435.1 Selenomonadaceae bacterium
GGATTATTGATTATCGCGAAAATAATGGCGCGTTTAAATCAATCGACGAAATAAAAAAAGTTCGCGGCATTGGTGATAAAACTTTTGAAAAGATGCGCGACCAAATTACAGTATAAAATTTTCTTCCTACTATATAAAAAAATAAATTCTTGCAAAAATTTTTCGTAATGTTAATATTATTGCGTCAAAAAATTTTTAGCGGGAGGAATGGTCATTGGAAACATTTTGTATCGCAGTAGGAATTGTAGGACTAATGACATTTGCTTATCGTGGCTGGTCAATAATTTTAATCGCGCCATTTTTCGCGGTGTTGACGGCAATTTTAAGCGAATTTGGAATTTTGCCAGTGTATAGCGAACTTTATATGACGCGGCTGGCTGAATACACAAAAACTTACTACCCAATATTTTTATTCGGCGCAGTTTTCGCACGTCTTATGGAAAAAGGCGGCTTAGCGTCGGCAATAGCTGGAAAAATTATTTCACTGCTCGGCGAAACGCGGGCAATAGCGGCAGTACTTTTAGGTTGCGCGGCGTTGACTTACGGCGGACTTAGCGTCTTTGTAGTAGCCTTCGTAATGTACCCATTCGGCGCAGAAATTTTCCGTAAAGCTGACATACCGAAAAAACTTTTGCCAGCAACTTTATGGATGGGAATTTTTTCCTTCGCAATGGTCGCGTTGCCAGGTACGCCGCAAATTCAAAATATTATACCGTCGTCGTACTTCGGCACATCAACTTGGGCAGGCGTCGGCATTGGCTTATTTGCAACAATAGTTTTCATCGCAATAAGTATGGCGTGGCTTTCGTACAGGAAAAAATCTTTGCAGGCGAAGGGCGAAGGTTACGGGCAACAGGCGGAAACTAAACAGCGTCGTGATAGAACAATCCCTTCATGGCAACTGTCACTTGTACCGCTTTTAATGGTCATCGTCATCAACGTAATTTTGAGTAACCCATTTCATTGGGAATGGGGCTTTCATTGGGACGAAAAAAGTTTAGAAGCGTTCCTGCCGTTGAACTTAGCATTGTTAGCATCAAGCGTTGGCAAAATTCAAGCGGTCTGGTCAATAAGCGTGGCACTTATCGTTAGCAGTTTAGCGGCGGCGTACATTGGACGGCGGCGTTATATGAGTGGCAGGGAAAATTTCCTGCAGACAATAAATTTTGGCGCGGCGTCATCCTGCGCGGCAGTTTTAAACGTAGCGTCGGGATTTGCATTTGGTAGCGTAATAATCAGTATGCCAGGATTTTTGCCCGTGAAAGCAATTTTACTTGGCATTGCTAACAGTGCAGGAACTCTCGTTTCAGCAGTCATCACAACAAATATTATGTGCGGTTTAACAGGGTCAGCGTCAGGCGGCTTGACAATCGCGCTGTCAATGCTCGGTGAACAGTGGGCGGCAATGGCACCAGCTCAAGGCGTGACGTTGGAAGCACTTCACAGAATCGTTGCAATAGCGTCAGTCGGTATCGATCCAGTACCACATTGCGGCGCATTGGTAACTTTACTTGCAATTTGTGGCTTGACGCATAAAGAGGCTTACTTTGATATAATCGTATTGATGATTTTAAAATTTTTCGTACCGTTCCTTTGCATTTTATTTTATATGTTGACAGGCATTTCTTAATAGTCAGTAGTAAGTAGTGAGTAGTGAGTAGTGAATTTTTCATTACGCATTACGCATTCCTAATTCCTAATTAAAAAAGGGGTGTAACAATGGATAATAAAAAGTTATTGAGACGGCTAAAAGATTTTGACCCTGAATTGTTCAAGCTGTTAAAAGAAAATATTGAGCGGCAAAGTTCAATGTTATCGCTAATCCCTACCGATAGTGCCGCGTCGCCATTTTCAAGCTACCTCAAAGGAAGTACGCTCGGCAATGACTTCATTGGCTTTCATTCCGTCGAACGTCACGGCAGAACGGAAACTATGGCGGCTAATCGCGCTTGCAAACTTTTCAACGCTGAACATGCCATTGTTCGCACTGGAAATTTAATTGCGGCGTCGCGCGTCGTACTTCAAGCGCTGTTGAAAAATGGCGATACAATTTTGTCATTCAATCTTCGTAAAAAGGAACATTGCACGGGCGAATTGATGAACTATAACTTCATAAAGTTTGCGATTGAACCTGATACGTTTAGATTGAACGTTGACAAGGTACGCGCACTGGCTAAACTTCGCCGTCCAAAAATGATTATCTATTCGCCAGTCAATTATCCGCACAATATCGATTATAAAAAACTGCGCGGAATTGCTGATGAAGTCAACGCCATTTTATGGGTGGACATTGGGCAAAATTCTGGACTCGTCGCGGCAGGTGAAATTGCGTCGCCAGTTCCATACTCCGACGTTGTAACTTTCGCGGCAAGTGACGCCTTGCACGGTCCACAAAGTGGAATTATTCTTTGCAAAAAAAAATTCGCCGACGTGTTAGAACAGGCGGTTATTGATACTGGTCATGCGTCATTGAAAAAAAATGTATTGGCGGCGCTTGCTGTAACTTTTCATGAGGCGGCTTGCGAAGAATACAAAGATTATGCACGGCAAATAATTTTAAATGCCCGTGCATTGGAAAAAGGTTTGAAGAGCGCCAACGCCGATTTAGTTTGCAGTCCGACGGAAAATCATTTAGTGCTTGTACGTTTGGACAAGCGCGTTGATTGCAAAATTATCGTCGACAAATTGGCGCAGGGGCGGTTACTTGTCAAGGCGGAAACGCTGATGACTTCAAATGAAAATATTTCGTATCCAGTACTGCGGCTGTCAAGTTTAGACCCAACGACGCGCGGTTTGTACGAAGGTGATATGTACACGGTTGGATTGACGCTTGGAGAATTTTTGAAGTCGCCGCAAAATTCACAATCGATTAAAGCAGTTGAAAATATTGTAAAAGAAATTGTCGACACCTTACCGATTTTCGCTGAAGATTGGTTGCCAGGCGCGGAAGTTTCTCACGAAGTCGATTCGGATTTAATGATGAAAGCTATGATTTACGGCACGTTTTAGTTAGTAGTGGGAGGAGTTTAGACTTTTTCTTTAAGCGCTTCAAGGCGTCGGGCATTGAAAAATTCTTTCACGGACGCCAAAATTTTTTCACGCGGCAAAGACTTCAATAAATAACCGTCTGGGCGCAACTCCATAACTTTCATAACGCTTTCACGGTCGCCCTTGCCAGTCAAAAAAATAACAGGCGTATCTTCCAGCTTAACTTCACTGCGAATCATTTGCAAAACTTGCGGACCACTTATCACGGGCATTTCATAATCCAGCAAAATTAAATCGGGCTTGTTATCGGCAATATACATTAGCGCTTGCGTACCGCTAGTAACGATTGTTACGCGATAATCGCCCTCAAGCCAGCCTTTCATCATCTTTAAAAAAGTCGGGTCGTCGTCAACCATAAGAATAGTTTTCTTTTCGTCACGTGCAGAAATATGATTGTAGACGTTTTCGACGCCAGCCGCAAAATTTTTTAAGTCAATCGGACGTTCAAATTTTTTCGCGATAGCGTCTTCAGGTACAACTTTTTCAACGGTTTCAATTTCAGCGATGTTGCCGAGTAGAATTAAAATTTTATCTTCTTCAAGGCAAGTATCTTTGAGGTAAACCAAAAAGTCAGGAATATCCTCAACGAACTTGCCGAGATAAAATACCAAAAGTTCAAAGTTGCTTTTATTAGCCGCGAACTGTTCGACTACAGGATCAATACGCGTCACTTCGTAGCCAGCAACTTCCAAATTCCGCTGAATCGAGTTGCCCATAAATGAAACGCCTTGACTGATGAATAAAATTTTTTTCTCCATTAAGCATCACCGCTTGTAAAATTATTTGTCAAGATTATAACAGCAATTCGCGAATTTTGAAAGACCACATTTTAGTTAAACTACTTTTTCTTTTGGCGCAAAAGAAAAAGTAGCAAAAAGAAAACATAGCCCGCTGAAATCGCATCCAGCGATTTGCGCGGGCGGGCGCACGTCCTGTGCGCCCTTCTATTTTAACGTTATCAACATATCCTAAACATTATAAAAATTAGGGAGCAGGTATTTGAAAGTTTTAATTTTATCGGCGTCAATCGGTTCAGGACATACGAAGGCGGCAGAGGCGTTGAAAAAATTTTTCCGCGCAGATGACGTTGAAGTTGTGGACTTTATGGCGCGTGAAATTTCTACGCTAAATTTCTTGACAAAAAAAATTTATCTTGCCGCGTTGAAATTCATTCCCGACTTGTACGACAGAATTTATAAATTCACGGGCGCAAAAAAAATCGGCACGTTGACACGCTACATAATCTCAACGCTAATGTACTTTCCATTCACGCGGCTACTAAAAAAATTTCAGCCCGACGTTGTAATTTGCACTCATCCATTCCCAGAATCAGCGGCGGCACTTTGGAAATTTTTGCATGCGAAATCTGCGCGGAAATTTTTATTAGCGGCAGTGCTGACGGATTATTCACTGCATGAAATTTGGATATTCAGCGAAGTTGACGTTTACTTTGTCGCCACTGATGAAATGAAATTAGAACTTGCCGAACAGTCACGACCGAATCAAGAAATTTATTCAGCAGGAATACCAATAGGCGCAGAATTTTCTACGTTGAAATTGATTGAACATTCAACGCCGACAATTTTAGTTATGGGCGGCGGCTTAGGCTTAGGCTCAATCGAAGAAACTTTGCAGGACTTAAATAACGTTGAAGTACCGCTGAAAATTTTAGTCGTCGCTGGACAAAATCAAAAACTTTTAACGCGGCTGAAATCTTTGCAAAAAAAAATCTGTCACGAGACAGAAATTTTTGGCTACGTGGAAAATATCGGCGAACTAATGGCGGCGTCCGATTTATTGATAACTAAGCCAGGCGCGTTGACGATGACAGAAGCATTTGCGGCGGGACTGCCCATGATTTTACATGCGCCAATACCTGGTCCAGAATCGCAAAATGCCTTGTACGCAGTCACGAACGGCGCGGCAATTTCGGCGGGCAATTTAAAAATTTCCTCTATCGTCAACAATCTGCTAAAAAATTTTTCAAAGCTTGACGCAATGAAAGTTAGCGCGAAAAATTTATCTAAAGTCAACGCGGCGGCTGAAATCGTTGCAAAATTAGGCGGTGTTGAATAAATACTTAGTAATAATTCAAAGCAAAAAAATCATGGTAACAAAGCGGCATTTCAGCGCCATGTGGAGTAGGACGCTGGTGAACACAACGACGCGGTAAAACGTTTAAACTACTCACTACTAACTACTGACTACTCACTAAATTTGCACCAAAAGAAAAGTAGTTTATAAAAAAATCTAAAAAAATCTACTGTTTAACCAAATTTAAAATTAAATCTGAAATTTCATCAGCTGCCTGTGGTCTGCCAAGTGTCAAACTTGCCGCAGACATTTTTTTTAATTCGGCTGGATCTTTCAAAAGTTCAGCTAAATGTTTCGACAAAATTTCCGTCGTCAAATCTTTATTCAAAATCATTCGCGCCGCACCTACTTTGACAAGTTCCATTGCATTGAACTCTTGATGATTTTCTGCAGCGTATGGGTACGGAATCAAAATTGCTGGAATGCCCCGCGCCGTCAATTCAGCTAAACCAGTTGCACCTGCGCGGAAAATCGCTAAGCTTGCCATAGCCATAGCTTGCGGCATATTGTAAAGGTACGGCACAACTTTTACATTCGGCGGCAAGTTGTCACCTAAACTTTGCTTGACGGATTCAAATTCGCCTTTGCCCGTGACGTGAAGAAATTGCGCGTCAAAATTTTCAGCATGTTTAAGTACGTCAATCATTGCCGTATTGATACTGCGAGCGCCACGACTTCCACCAGAAATTAAAACGACGGGCTTTTCAGCTGTGAAATTAAATTCGCGTAAACCGTCTTCACGATTCGCCGTCAAAACTTCTGCGCGGATTGGGTTGCCCGTGTAAATCGTTTTAGACGCAGGAAAATTTTTCAGCGCCAACTTTGAGCCGACAGCAATTTTCGTGACGAACTTTGACAAAATTTTATTGGTAATGCCAGCAACGGCGTTTTGCTCTTGAATCAACGTAGGAATTTTTTTCAAACTAGCGGCAAGTAAAATCGGTCCGCAAACGTAGCCGCCAGTACCGACGACAACATTGGGCTTGAACTCATCAATAATTTTACCTGCGCGACGAATGCTTAAAATTGCATCTGCCGCACGTTTAATATTTTCCATTGTGAAATGACGTTCAAAGCCGCCCTCCAACTTCATGGCGGAAAAATTTATGCCAGTCTTCGGTACAATGTCAGACTCCAAACCTTTTTCTGTGCCGACGTACAAAATTTTTGTATCGGGCAACTTTTTTTTAACCGTATCAATCAAAGTCAGCGCGGGGTAAATATGACCTCCCGTGCCGCCGCCTGAAAAAATAATGTTCATAGCTGATAGCTAGTAGCGCCTACACCTCATTTAAACAAATTTGAAAACTTACGAATGGTATCTTCTTTATGCGGCAAAATTTCAGCGTAATTAATTTTAATGCCGTGTTGAAGTGCTTGTTCAGGCGTTGGCAAATTATATTTTTCAGGTAAGTCAACGTCCGTCCGTACTGGAACTGTTCCCGCATTAGCAACTTTTTGCTGTGCCTCTTGGCTTAAAACGTAGTCGACAAATTTTTTCGCCAAGTCAATGTGGTCGGCGTCCTTGAAAATCGCGATTGGACTGGGTACGACTAAATTTTCAGGCGGATAAACCATTTGCAAGGGAGCGCCTTTATCAATTTTGCTAGCGGTTATGTAATCGACGCCAAGACAAGCGCTTAATGTACCGTTCGCCGTATCGTCGACGACGCGTCCTGAACCTTTACTTTTAATCGCGCCGTTAGCATTCAGCCTTTCAAAATATCCCCAGCCAAATTGTTTTTCAAGCAGTGCAACGCTCATATAAGCCGTGCCAGAAAGTGCAGGGTCAGCAATTCCGAAAGCGTCCTTGTACGTTGGACTGGTAGCAATTTCTTCCCAAGTTGCAGGCGGCGTAGAAACTTTGTCAGTGTTTATGACAATGCCAAGAGTACCAAGCCGCGCCGCAGTGAAAGAGCCGTCGTAATCATCGAATGGATTTAAAATTTCATTAAAAACCGTCGGCTGATATTTTTCGAGCATACCTTCATCGCGCATTTGGTAGAAGTCAGGAACTTCGCTTGTCCAAATAATATCTGCCATAATGTGACCACTTTGTCTTTCAGCTTCAAGTTTAGCCATAATTTTGCCAGCGCCCGCCGATTGGTAATCGACTTCGACGCCTGGATTTTGTGCCTTGAAACCTTCGACAATGCCGCCGATTAACGATTCTTTCATTGAAGTATAAATGACAAGTTTATTAGCGGCAACTTTCCCATTGTTCGGTTTATTTGAGTCAGAGCCGCAACCGCTCATTACCATTGACGTTGCTAATAAAGCGAACGCCATAATTAAACCGAAAAATTTTTTCATCATAAATTTTCACCTCTTCTATCATATCGAAAATTTTCTTTGCGCCAAAAGAAAAATTAGGTTTAAAAAATTTTAAAATAAAAATTTAAATTTTATTAACACGCTCCAAAAATTTATTAATTATTAAAAATTTTACATAAAAGCAATTCAAGTGTCAAGCCGCGCCCGCCGTCAAAAAATCCTTGCAAAATGTCACGGCTTTAAATATAATTTATTTTAACTTTTTAGAAAGAAGCGGAGTAAATGAACAATCAGCCGCCTATACAAAATCAAACTGGCTACTTCGATAAAAAAAGTAAAGTCGTGACGGCAGTTTCTGCGCTGTTGTTAGTGACGTTTTTAATTTGTCTGGCGGCTTACGTTACAATTTTTGACGTATTCAAGCCCGAGCCTAAAGTTGAAATCGTCGCTCAAAATAATTTCACAAAAACTTTGCACGTCGTCACGGATATTGACTATGAGCCGTACTCCTACGTTGACGCGAATGGCAGTTATTCAGGGCTTGATGTTGAAATGATAAATGAAATTGCTAACCGTCTGCAGATGAATTTAGATTTAAAGCTGATGAGTTGGACGGACGCTAAAAAAGCTTTTCGTGACGGTAAAGCCGATATTATTATGAATATGGAGTCTGATTTAATCAGCAACAATTCAAACTTCATTGCAACGTTACCTACTACGGAGAAACAGTACGTCGTTTACGGCAAGCGCGAAATAACTTCCGTTGCTGAATTGTACGGGCGGCGCATTGCCTCACTTCACCGAATGTCAGGGCTTGGGCTTGACGACGAAATTGCCTACATTGATTCGTACCACAAAATTTTTGAGGAACTGAAAAGCGGCGAATATGAATTTGCTATTTGCCCCATTCAAGTCGGCAATACTTTCCTTGAACGCTTTAAACTTGATGACGTGTTCCCAAGTTACGCCGTCTTGCACGTCTACGGTACATTGGCTTTGCACCCTGAAGATACAATGTTAAGAGTTCGCGTCAACGCCGTTTTAATTCAAATGCAACAGGAAGGCGTTTTAGCTGAACTGGATCAAAAATGGATTAGTCATCGCTATGAAAATATGACGCTCACCCAAATGGTTAAAAATCGCCCTTGGCTCGTCACGCTGATAACCTTTGCTGTATTCTTCCTGCTGTTACTTTTAATTTACATTTTCCTGCAATATCGCAACTCAAAAACTCAAAAGGCGTATACAATTCGTCTGCAAGAAAATTTGGAGACGATTAACAGTCAGCAGGAGGAACTTAAAAAGCAACAAGTTGAACTTATCGCCGCTAAAACTCGTGCGGAGGAAGGCAGCAAGGCTAAGTCACAATTCCTTTCCAATATGTCACACGACATTAGGACGCCGATGAATGCCATTATCGGCTATATAAATTTGGCGAAAAATAAAAATATTACTTTGGACGAAGTGAAAGACTTCCTCAAGAAAATTGAAACTTCCAGCAACCACTTACTGGCGCTGATTAATGACGTGTTGGAGATGAGCCGAATTGAAAGCGGCAAAATGGAACTTGAACCGATTGACACCGATTTAGTGACGACGCTTGATGAAGTGCGCGATATGTTCGCAACGCAAATGGAAGGCAAGGAAATTAACTTCACCGTCGACACTTCGCAGGTTAAAGACTCCTACGTTTTGTGTGATAAAAATCGTTTGAACCGCGTACTTTTAAATTTGCTTAGTAATGCTTACAAGTTCACGCCTAAAGGTGGAAAAATTTCAGTTAAACTTTTGCAGATTGGTGACGCCGTCGACAAAGTTGCTGAATATGAATTGCGCGTGAAGGATAGCGGAATTGGTATGACGCCAGAATTTGCCGCGAAAGTTTTTGAAGCGTTTGAACGTGAAAAAAATTCTACGGTCAGTGGCATTCAAGGTACAGGCTTAGGTATGGCGATAACTAAAAGCATTGTCGATATGATGGGCGGCAACATTGAAGTCATTACCGCGCCGAATCAAGGCACAGAATTTGTCATAAACGTTAAGTTCACTCTGTCTGATAATGTTCCAGAAAAAATTGCCGCGCAGGACAATTCAACTGCCGACGAAATTAATTTTGAGGGAATGCGCTTGCTCCTAGTTGATGACATTGAGGTCAACCGCGAAATTGCCACGATGATTTTGGAAATGTCAGGCTTTATCGTCGACACGGCGGAAAATGGCAAAGAGGCTGTCGATAAAATTGCGGCGTCGAAGGCTGGCGATTATGCCGTAGTCTTAATGGATATTCAAATGCCGATAATGGACGGTTACGCGGCGGCGCGGGCGATTCGTGAATTGGAAGATAAAGACTTGGCGAAAATTCCAATTATCGCTATGACGGCAAATGCTTTTAGCGAAGACGTACAGACGGCTAAAGATGCTGGAATGGACGCGCATATTGCAAAGCCGATTGATGTTAATCAAATGATAGAAACTTTAACACAATGCGTAATTCGTAATGACTTATCCTAAAAGCTAAGAAAGGGTGCGTACAGGTGCAAGATACAATTTTTACAGATGAAGAAATAGATAATTTTGCTACAACACTAACTGTCGATAAATTAACTAAAAGAATGCCTGGCGGCTTTTTCATTTATCGCGCTTACGGCGACGAAGAAATTTTGTACGCCAACGACTTTTTAATAGAAATTTTCGGCTGTAAAAATTTGGACGAGTTCAAGCAACTGACTGGCTACACTTTCAAAGGTATGGTTCACCCCGACGATTTGGACCGCGTCGAAGATTCCATCGCCCGACAAATTGCCATTGATGAAAGAAATATTGACTACGTCGAATACCGAATTAAGCGCAAAGACGGCACTATACATTGGCTTGACGATTATGGACGCCTTGTCCACACCAAAAATTACGGCGACGTTTTTTATGTTTTTGTTCGTGACATAACTAGCGAACACGAATCCCGCGCAGAAAATAGCCGCCGCGCTAAAGTTATCGACGGTCTTAGTATCGGCTTTACTTCAATTTATCTGCTCAATCTTGACACGGGCATTATGCGACCTTACAAATTGCGTACCGACCATTTCAAAAAAATTGTTGAAGATTTAAACCTTGATATTAAAAACGCGCCCTTCAATGTTGTTATGGCTGAATACGCTGATCGTTTCGTCATAAAAAAAGATCAATCTTTCTACCTTAAAGAAACTTCGCTTGAAAGAATTTTGCACCGCATACAGGACGATGAAACGTACACTTTTCATTACAGATGCTACGACAAAGACGGCAAAACTACGCACATGGAAGTTTCTGTCGTCAAAGTGGCGGACGAATCTTTAAACCACCACGTTATAATGAGTTATCGCGACATCACAGAACATATTCAAAGTGTCAGAAAAGAATTGACTGAAAAGCTGAATATTGAAATGGCGTTGGAACGTGAAAAGCACGCTAACGAAGTCAAGGCGTCATTCCTTTTCAGTATGTCCCATGATATTCGGACGCCGATGAATGCGATAATGGGATTTACCGCGCTTGCACAACGTCACTTCGACGAGCCAGAAGTTGTAAAAAATTATCTTGAAAAAATTGACGAATCAAACCACCATTTACTTGATTTGATTGACGATTTGCTTGAGATGAGCAAGATTGACTACGGGCAGACGGAAATTAAGCTTGAGGCTTGCGACTTACAGCGGCAACTGCAAATTGTCATGGATATGTTCAGAATTCAAGCGGAAGAAAAAGCAATTCACATTGAAACAGATTTTAATTTGCCAGAGCAAGAAGTTTACGTCGATTCGCTTAGATTTCGCCGCGTGATGAGTAACCTTTTAAGTAACGCCGTGAAGTTTACGCCGAATGACGGCACGATAAAAATTTCTGCTAAACAAAAGCGCGTTTCCGATTCAGGATTTGCGCGTTACGAATTTTCCGTGAAAGATAACGGCGTAGGTATGACGGAAGATTTTATGAAAAAAATGTTTGACGCCTTTGAACGTGAAAGCACGTCGACGCAGACGGGCTATCTTGGCACGGGATTAGGGCTTACCATTACGAAAAAGTTGTTGAACATAATGGGCGGTTCAATCACCGTTGACAGTAAAAAGAATGAAGGCTCAACCTTTACCGTCAACTTGCCGCTTAAGCTGGTGCAGTCAAATAAAAAAGATGAACTGCCGATTGTTCGCGAATACAAGGCAACTGGCAAGTACAGAATTTTGCTAGTTGAAGATATTGACGTTAATAGAATGTTGGCTGAAACGATTTTGACGGAGAGCGGCTTTTTAGTTGAATCAGTTCCCGACGGTTGCGACGCCGTCGAAGCGATTAAAAGTCGACCGCCGCGTTACTACGATTTAGTTTTAATGGATATTCAAATGCCTGTTATGAACGGTTACGAAGCAACGCGAGCGATTAGAGCGTTGGGGCGTGAAGATACTTCAACTTTGCCGATTATCGCGTTGAGTGCAAATGCCCGCGAACAAGATAAACGGATGAGTATGGATAGCGGTATGGATTCACACGTTGCTAAACCTTTCGACATTGCACATTTAATTTCTACCGTTAATGACCATGTCACGAAGAAAATTTAAGGCGGGAATAGCTTATGCAACAATTTATAGTAGACGCATTTACAGAAAAAATTTTTAGCGGCAACCCTGCGGCAGTTTGCGTCGTAAAAAATTTTCCAAGTGATGAAATTATGTTGAACATTGCGAAGGAAAATAATTTGTCCGAGACTGCCTTTGCCGTGAAAGAAAAAAATTTTTATAGACTGCGTTGGTTTACTCCTGCAAGTGAAATTGATTTTTGCGGACACGCGACGCTTGCAACTGCCTTTGTCATTTTGACGCAGATTGAAAAAAATTCTGATTCAGTCACGTTTGAAACTTTAAGCGGAAAATTTTTTGTCACGAAAAAAAATGATTTATTTGAAATGAATTTTCCCGCGTACACGTACAAAAAAATTCCAGTCACTGATGAAATGCTTGACGCGATTGGCGAAAAAATTTTGAACGCGTACTTAAGCCGCGATTTACTTTTAGTGCTTGAAGACGGCGAAAAGGTTAAAACTTTACAGCCGAACTTTGAAAAGCTGAAAAAACTTGAAGGCGTAGTTCAAGCAGTCACGGCAAAAAGTTCTGATAAAAATTTTGACTGCGTGTCAAGAGTTTTCGCGCCAAAATTAAAAATTGCTGAAGACCCCGTGACAGGTTCAACGCATTGTATGATAGCGCCGTATTGGGCGGAAAAGTTGCAGAAAAATATTTTGAAATGTTATCAAGCGTCCGAGCGTGGCGGAACTTTGCATTGCGAAATTGCGGGCGATAGAGTAAAAATTTCTGGAAATGCAGTTTTGTTTGCGAAATCCGAACTAAATATTTTTGTAGATGAAAAAATTTTTTGAAAATCAAGATTAAGGAATAGATAATGCAACTTAAAATTTTGGGATTGAACTACAAGACCGCGCCTGTTGAGGTACGCGAAAAAATTTCCCTAGACAAAGAATCAATTCGGCGTGGACTTGAAAATCTGGACGGCTACGACGAAATTGAAGAGGCAGTCATTTTGTCGACGTGCAACCGTACTGAAATTTACGCTGTCACTTCCACAAACTGCGCGGCGAACATAAAAAATTTTATGAACGATTTAACTGGCGGCGGCGTTGAAAATTTTCTGTACGAATACGACGGCGAAAATTGCGTACGTCATCTTTTTGAAGTCGGCGCAAGTTTAGATTCGCTGATTATCGGCGAAAGTCAAATTTTATCGCAGGTCAAAGAAGCTTATTCCATTGCAAAAACTGCTGGCGCTACAAGTACCGTATTGAATACACTTTTTAATAAAGCCATTGCCGTAGGAAAGCTTGTCCGTACTGAAACGCGCATTGCCTATAGTTCCGTGTCGATAAGTTCAGCCGCCGTCGACCTTGCCGCGAAAAAGTTGGGCGGGCTTAAAAATCGTAGCGCTTTAATCTTTGGCGCTGGTAAAATGGCTCAACTTACGGCACAACATTTAAAAGCCCGTGACATTGAAAAAATTTTCGTAGCCAATCGCCATTACTCCCGCGCAGTTGAAATGGCTGAAAAGTTTAACGCTCAAGCCGTAGCGTGGGAAGATGCCATGACTGCCGCTGATAACGTCGATATAATAATTACTTCGACTGGCGCTCCGCATTACGTCGTTAAAACTTGGCAAACTCAACAGCTGATGACGCGCAGACAAGGGCGCGAAATTTTTTTTGTCGATATTGCTGTACCGCGTGACGTTGACCCTGACGTTGCCAAAATTAGCGGCGTCACTCTGTACAACATTGATGACTTAGAATCCGTCGTCGAATCGCACATAAAATTTCGGCAAGAGGAGGCGAAGTCTGCGCGGAAAATTGTTGACGCTAACGTTGCCGCGATTATGGAACGGTTCAAATATTTAAAATTCCGTCCGCTTATGGCTAACTTGTCACAACACGCTGAAAATATTCGTGCTAGGGAAGTTCGCCGCGTGGCAAATAAACTTCCTAATCTTAGCGACGATGAAAGAAAAGTTATCGACCAAATGTCAAAAATGATTGTACGCAAACTTTTGCGAATGCCGATGATGAGGTTAAATGCGTCTGTTGGTACGAATGACGAAAAATTTTTTGCCGACGCAATGAAAGCGCTTTTACTGGAAAAATAAATTATAAAAATCATTACGCATTACGCATTGAAAAAAATTTTGGCAAAGGACGTGACATTATTGGTAACAGTGCTTGACAATCCAATAATCGCCCATAAATTAGCGCAACTTCGCGATAAGCGTACACCATCAGGAATTTTCCGCGCACTTGTCGAAGAAATTGCAATGCTTATGGTTTATGAAGTCGGGCGCGAATTTGAATCGTACGAAGTAGAAATAGAAACGCCGTTGACTTCTTGCCGCGTAAAAATTTTGTACGAAGAAAATTTTGTCGTCGTGCCGATACTCCGCGCAGGTTTAGGAATGTCAAGCGGCGTATTAAAAATTTTGCCAAATGCGTCAGTTGGACACATTGGACTTTATCGCGACGAAAAAACTTTTCAGCCCGTCGAATATTATAGTAAAATGCCGCCGAATCTAGGCGAAAAAATTTTACTGGTGACAGATCCAATGTTAGCGACGGGCGGAAGTGCTGTTGCCGCGTTGCAAATGCTTAAAGATAAAGGCGCACGGAAAATTTTTTTTATGTGCATTGTAGCCGCACCACAAGGTATTGAAAAAGTTTCTGCCGCTCATCCCGACGTACCGATTTATACTGCGGCGATTGACGACGGCTTAAACGAAAATTGTTACATACTACCTGGATTAGGCGACGCTGGCGACAGAATTTTTTCCACTTTGTAAATTTATCATTACGCATTGCGCATTCCTAATTACGCATTAAAAAGGGGAGGTTTAAACTTGCCGAAGAAAAAAAATCTTAGGAAGGTTATAGTAATAGGTTCAGGACCAATAATAATTGGACAGGCGGCGGAGTTTGACTACGCAGGGTCTCAAGCTTGCCGCGCATTGAAAGAGGAAGGCTTGGAAGTCGTACTCGTCAATTCAAATCCTGCAACGATTATGACCGATACAAACATTGCCGACAGGGTTTACATTGAGCCGTTGACGCTGGAATTTTTAACGGCGATTATTGAAAAGGAACGCCCCGACGGTTTACTTGCAACGTTGGGCGGTCAAGCTGGTTTAAATCTTGCCGTAAAACTTTCTGAAAGCGGCGTACTTGAAAAAAATCACGTCGAACTTTTAGGCACGTCTTTAACCGCAATTAAAAAAGCTGAAGACCGCGAACTTTTCAAGGAAACAATGACTGAAATAGGTGAGCCGATACCTGAATCAACAATCGTCGAAGATATTCACAGCGCCGTTGACTTCGCTAAACAAATCGGTTATCCGCTTATCGTTCGTCCTGCTTACACGTTAGGCGGAACTGGCGGCGGCATTGCTGAAAATGAAGAAGAGCTTGTAGAAATTGTAATTCGCGGCTTGAAATATTCAATGATTGGGCAAGTGCTGATTGAACGTAGCGTTGCTGGCTGGAAAGAAATTGAATATGAAGTTATGCGCGATGCTAACGACAACTGCATAACCGTTTGTAATATGGAAAATTTCGACCCAGTCGGCGTACATACTGGCGATTCAATCGTCATTGCGCCTAGCCAAACTTTGACCGATACTGAATACCAACTTTTACGTTCGGCAAGTTTGAAAATTATTCGTGCACTTGGCATTGAAGGCGGCTGCAACGTACAATTTGCGCTTGACCCGCAAAGTCAAAATTATTATGTCATTGAAGTTAATCCGCGCGTCAGTCGTTCATCTGCGCTGGCGTCGAAGGCTACAGGTTATCCCATTGCTAAGGTTAGCTCAAAAATTGCGATTGGCTACACGCTGGACGAAATTACTAACGCCGTCACGCATAAAACGAAGGCTTGTTTTGAACCTGCGCTTGACTACTGCGTCATAAAAATTCCGCGTTTCCCATTCGACAAATTTGTTTACGCCGACAAAACTTTAGGTACGCAGATGAAAGCGACAGGCGAAGTTATGAGTATCGACCGTACCTTTGAAGGCGCACTCCTTAAAGCTATTCGCAGTTTAGAAATTGGCGTACATCGTTTGCACTTTGAACAGCTGAATGAATGGGACAACGATAAAATTAAAAAGCGCCTTAGCCGCGTTGACGACGAAAGAATTTTTGTCATTGCGGAGGCACTGCGCCGTAACATTGCGACGGTTGATGAAATTTACAACATAACGAAGGTTGATAAATGGTTCATCAACAAAATTAAAAAGATTGCTGACTTTGAAGTTAAACTTAGCCGCGAGGATTTAAATTTGCGTAACCTTCGCGCCGCTAAAGATTTAGGACTTTGCGACAAATCCATTGCCGAGTTGACAAAACGTACTGAAAAGGAAGTTCGCGAACTTCGCTTTAAAAATAAAATTTTCCCGTACTACAAAATGGTTGACACCTGCGCGGCGGAATTTGAGGCAGTCACGCCTTACTACTACTCAACATTCCGCGCTGAAGAAGATGAAGTCGAAATTAGCGGCAGGCGTAAAGTTATCGTCTTAGGTTCTGGACCAATTCGCATTGGACAAGGCGTCGAGTTTGATTATTGCTCCGTCCATTCAGTTTGGGCGCTCCGTGAAATGGGGCTTGAAGCTATCATCATCAATAACAATCCTGAAACTGTTTCAACGGACTTTGACATTTCCGACAGACTTTATTTCGAGCCGTTGACTACTGAAGATGTTTTGAACATTATCGAAAAGGAAAAGCCTGAAGGCGTTATCGTACAATTTGGCGGACAGACAGCAATAAATCTTGCCGCGAGTTTACATGACGCTGGCGTTAAAGTTTTTGGAACTTCGGTTGATGACATTGACCGCGCAGAAGATCGCGAACGTTTCGACGAAGTTTTAACAGAAGTCGGCATTCCGCGTCCAAAAGGAATTAGCGTAACGAATCTTAACGACGCGATTAAAGGCGCGGCTGAAATTGGCTATCCAGTTATGGTACGTCCTAGCTACGTTTTAGGCGGGCGAGCTATGGAAATTGTTTACACTGAAACTGAATTGCGTGATTACATGAGCCGCACAGTTAAAGTGACGCCTGATCACCCCGTACTTGTCGATCGCTACGTACAAGGTACGGAAGTTGAAGTTGACGCGATAGCTGACGGCGTTGACGTTGTAATACCTGGCATTATGGAACACGTTGAACGTGCAGGAGTTCATAGCGGCGATAGCATTGCCGTTTATCCGCCACAAACTTTAACGTCGAAAATTATTTATATGATTACAGACTACACGAAAAGGTTAGCGCTTGCCCTTCACGTCAAAGGCTTGCTGAACATTCAGTACGTGGTAGCTGATGGCGTCGTCTACGTCATTGAAGTTAATCCGCGTTCAAGTCGTACAGTTCCATTCCTTAGCAAAGTTACAAATATTAAAATGGTAAACGTTGCCACTCAAGCCGCGCTTGGCAAAACTTTGAAGGCGCAGGGCTTTTATAGTGGACTTGTTGAGCCTAAAGCTTACGTTGCAGTTAAAGCGCCAGTATTTTCATTTGCGAAGATGCAGGACGTTGATATTTCGCTTGGACCTGAAATGAAATCGACAGGCGAAGTTATGGGCATTGATTATCACTACGCGCGGGCATTGTACAAGGCGATAACTGGCGCGGGAATGAACATTCCAGTTGAAGGTTGCATTTTGTTTACCGTTGCTGATAAAGACAAAGAGGAAGTTAAACAGTTAGCGCGGGCATTTTACGATTTAGGATTTAAAATCGCGGCGACTGAAGGAACTGCTAAGGCGTTGCAGAAAATTGGCATTGACGCGGAAGTTGTCGGCAAAGTTCATCAGCGTAGCGTTGACATTATCCAGCGCATTAAAAATAGCAAAATTCATCTTGTCGTAAACACTCAAGCGCCTGGCAAACATATTATGCGCGACGGTTTCAGAATCAGACGCGCGACGGTTGAACACGGTATCCCTTGCCTTACGAGTTTAGATACAGCGTGGGAAGTTTTGCGTATGTTGACTTTTATGAGAGATAGGCGGCTTGTCTATTCGCTTGCCATTCAAGATTATGTTGGCGGCGGAGACGCGCTTAGTTAATGCGTAATGAGGAATGCGTAATTCGTAATGAAGGGGTTGGTGAATGTGAATCCTTCAGAAGTACTGTTAGACGCGATAAAAAATCAGCGTTGGTTTTTCTTCAAGAATAAGCCGAAAATTATTTTTGACAAAGACACTGGCTATATTTGGGCTAATCCAAATTATTTTCCCTACAAAAAATCTGACGGCGACGACAAATATAATTCTGGCGAAGTTGAAAGTTTAATTCAATCGATAAATACCGAAGGCATTGACGGTTACACCAACTGGGAAATTCCTAATAAAGATACACTTATTATTTTTAGCGCAAGTCATAAAGAATTTTTTTACCGCTATGAATGGTTTGTTACATATCGTAACAAGTACAAAATTTGGAATTTGGATTCACAACGATATTCTACTTTTAGTTCGGGCTGTGTCATTCCGTTCAATGTTAATAGATTTCCACAATATCGTGAACCGTCGGAGCTTATAAATTTTTTTGATGAAAATAACCTTGAGCCGAATTTTGACGACAAATTTATTGACGCGCTTTATAAAAATCGTAAACATATCTTTACACTTTCTAAAACGCGGAGAATTTCAAATGTTGACGCCGAAAAAAGTTCGCTGGTTAAGTATGCCGAATCGATACAAAATTTGACGGAAAAGTTGCTGAATCAATTTAACACGTACACGCGATTAGGCGCAGAAATTTTCGCCGAGCTTAAAAAGCTTTCTCCACCGAATGAACTTGTACCCGACGTTGCGGCAGTACGCGGAGAAATTGAAAAAATTCGTGACGACGCTTTACAGCTGGAAAAATCTTTGCTGGCGATAGACAATCTTGCACGGCTTGCCGATTTAAACGCAGTTCAACGCCCCCCAGTTGATTTAGTGGAGTCAACGTTAAATCAAAAAATTGCTCGCGTCTTCGACCAAGTAGAATTTTTTCTCCTGCAGGAAAATTTTGTACGAAGTGCTTGCGCCGCGCTGAATACGAAGTTTGAATTTGAAGGCGAATATTTAAAACAGTTCCAAATTAAAGACCGCGTCGCGCAGAAAATTCTTGTCAATCTGATTCGCTACGTGAAGGCGGGGCATTTACAGCAACGTCAAGAAATTAACACTCCTATTGCGGCGGAATTTGTTTTGGA
>JAFSUE010000018.1 GCA_017445435.1 Selenomonadaceae bacterium
GGCGGCGATTCGTGCGGCGGAAAATGGCGCGGCTGTCACGTTGTACGAAAAAAATAATTCACTCGGGCGAAAGTTGCGAATCACTGGCAAAGGTCGTTGCAACTTGACAAACTTAGCCGATACAAATGAACTTGTAAAAAATATTGTCGGCAATGGAAAATTTTTGTACAGTGCGCTGAAAAAATTTTCTGCGGAAGATACGATAAACTTTTTTGAAAATCTTGGACTTAAGACGAAAGTTGAACGCGGCAACAGAATTTTTCCTGCAAGTGATAACGCGGTTGATGTCATTGAAGTTTTGACGCGGCAATTAGCGCTTTTAAATGTTGATGTGCAATTAAATTCGCGTGTCGACGATATTTTCACCAATGGAAATAAAATTATTGGCGTCGAAGTTCACAAAAAATTTATAAGTGCAGACGCCGTAATTTTGGCGACAGGTGGCGCGTCGTACCCTGCCACTGGTTCAACTGGCGACGGCTTTAAATTTGCTAAAAATCTTGGTCACAACGTCACGCCGATTTTACCCGCGCTTGTACCGTTGGAAGTCGAAGAAGATTTTGTACGTGACTTGCAAGGCTTATCGCTAAAAAATGTTCGCGTGACATTGAAGGCGGACGGCAAAATTATCGAAGAAATTTTTGGCGAAATGTTATTCACGCATTTTGGCGTATCTGGACCGATAATTTTAACGTTGAGCCGCGCAGTTGCAAAACTTTTAGCTGAAAAATTTTTTGTCGAACTGTCAATCAATTTGAAGCCTGCGTTGACGCCTGAACAACTTGACGCACGAATTTTGCGCGACTTTCAAAAATTTCAGCGTAAGACGATTAAAAATGCGCTGGTTGAGTTATTGCCGTCAAAATTAATCACGCCGATTTTAGATTTGTCGTACATTGCCGAAGATAAAAAAGTTGACGCCGTGACGAAAGACGAACGCCGAAGGTTGCTTGAAAATCTGCGCGGGCTAACGTTGACAGTGACTAAAACGCGCCCAATATCTGAAGCGATTGTGACAGCTGGCGGCGTCGACGTTAAGGAAGTCGATCCGCGTACAATGGAATCTAAGCTTATAAAAAATTTATTTATCGTCGGTGAAGTTTTGGACGTGGACGGCTACACAGGCGGCTTTAACTTGCAAGCGGCGTGGGCAACTGGCAATATTGCTGGATTAGCGGCGGGAAATTTTAAGGAGGAGTGATTTAAAAATTAAGAATTAAGAATTGATAATTCTACTGACTACTAACTACTAACTACTTACTACTTACTACTTACTAAAAAGGTGATTAGCTTGAAAAAAATTTTTGTGACGTTGGCTTTTATCTGCGGAATAATTTTAACTTCAACTGCAAGTGCGGCTAATTGGGAAAGTTTTGGCAGTGACAATTTCGGCAATGAATATTTTGTCGACACTTTGTCCGTAACGTTGGAGGAGAAAGACGACGAAGTTTTAATCTTCAACGCAACTTTCAAAACGGCTTTCAGTGATGAAGGGCGAAAAGCTTTTGAGCAAGAAACTTTAGGCGAGGCGATAACTATTTGTGCCTTCGCCGTGAAAGGTCCAGTAAAACTTATTTGTCAAATTGAATCGACGTATTACGCGCTGGATAAAACAATTTTATATCAAGATGACACGGAGACAAAGTGGCAAGCTATCAAGCCTGACAGCATAACCGACGTTATGTACCAAACGGCGCTGAAATATTTGAAAGATTAGGAGGTCGTTACTATGAAAAAATTTTTTATGTTAGCGGCGTTTCTCTGTGCATTTATGCTTGTAAGTACAGTACACGCTGAAAATTGGTGTCACGCTACAGTAAATCATACTGGCGCTTGGTATATTGATTCGCATTCAGTTATGCTTGAAAAAAATTCTGACGGCGAATTAATTTTCTTCGCATTTGTTAAACAGGAACTGTCTGACTACTCGCGGGAACAGTACAGAAGGCCAAATGTAGAATATAGAATTTTTCGCGAAGAATTTAAATTGAGTGAAGGGCTAAAATATTTTCGCGTAGGCGCTACAACTAATTATAATTTTGACGGTAGTTCATATTCTGATCCAGTTGATACTTTTGATTGGGACATTATACCTGCTAGCAGTGTCGCTGAATATTTGTATCAAACGGCGTACAGATTTTTGCCGCGTCATGATGAAGAATGAGAATCGCAATTTTA
>JAFSUE010000165.1 GCA_017445435.1 Selenomonadaceae bacterium
AGAATAAGGTTGAGAAAAAGGAGGATTTGAAATGGCTGATTACAGATCAGTTGTCGTCAAGGCAGGCAGTGGCGGATTTGGCGGTCCTTTAACACTCATTCCTGACGGCAAGAAAAATAAAGTCGTCAACATTACTGGCGGAGTTATGTCTCAAGTTGCCCAACGTCTTGCTGAAATGACTGGTTGCGAACTTGTCGACGGATTTAAAACGCGCGTCCCTGACGATGAAATTTTAGTCGTAGTTATTGACTGCGGCGGTACTCTTCTGAACATTTATGACAACAGAATTTTTGATGTCCAAATTTATACGCTACAAATTCTTTTCCACAATTTTGGCAAATGCGATTTTCTACATACAACACATGCTTTTTGTAATATTCAAGGCATTTTTTAGAGCAATAAAGATTGTGTCCGTTATTATACGCTTCAAACTCTTTTCCACAGTTGATACAAATAAATTTTCCGCGATTCTTACGAGTTTTTTTGCCATTGTCTCTTTCATGCAGACTTTGATGAACGGATTTTGGCAAAGCAACTAAATTTGAAATATCGTTGTTATTTTTATTAAAATCTTTGTGATGAATATCATAACCTTCAGGAATTTCGCCGTTATAACAAATCCAAACCATTCTGTGAAGGCTCAACAATTTAAAGTAACGTCCTGTCATTCGCGGCGAATTGCTCGTGCCATATGTTATGTCATTAAATTTTTGGTGTTTGTCGTCAATGATTTCAACTTGCGGAAGATTGCCTTCAATTTTTTTTATCATTTCTTCGACAGCAATCGATTCTTGCGGCGTTTCGACAGATTTGCGCAAAAGATTGAAAATTTTTTCTTTGTCTTTCATAATAATGCCCCCAAAATTTTTTGACAAACAACCGTTAAGGCATTAAAATAAACGTGAAAAACGCCTCGACGGTTTTGGTTGATTAGATGTTGCCATTTTAGCTTGTCGAAACGTTTTTTGCAATATTAAGAGAAAATTTTGCAGGCTGTTGAATCAGTCTTTTTTTATGCCATTCAATCAATACGATTATCAAAACAATTTTGCCGTTTATGGCGTTCGTTTCAATGTTAATCGGCGACTTTATCGCAAATTTACTTTCACCGCTGGCAGGAAATATCGTCGGATTAGTAATTCTGGCGTGTATATGTTCATTCCCGCTCCTTTCACCATTTTTAGGACCTGGCGCAGTTATCGCGCAAGTTATCGGTGTTTTAATCGGCGTACAAATTGGCGAAGGAAATATTCCGCCGCATTTGGCATTACCCGCACTTTTCGCAATAAACGCACAATGTGCTTGTGACTTTGTCCCAGTTGGTCTTGGACTTGCAGAGGCAGACGCAGAAACAGTTGAAGTCGGCGTTCCTGCAGTTCTCTACTCAAGATTTATCACTGGTCCTGTTTCAGTTATCCTTGCTTGGCTTGCAAGTTTTGGTCTTTACGAATCCTAATTTAAAAATCCTAATCATAAAAAATCCTAATCATAAAAAATTTTACACATAAAAACTTTTAAACAGAAAAAAAGTCGAACAAAATTTGCTCGACAAAAAAATATAAAAGGCAGGTACATTATATATGGCTAGGAAAATTTATTCAACAAAAGTTGTTGAACTTGGCGGGCAAGTGCAAGATTTTATTGCTGCCGCTAAGATGATCATCATGTTTGAAGAGTCAATGACACTTCCCGAACTTCGCGACGCTTGCGTTATGCACACGGGCAATCATCTTTAAGATATGATTAAACCAGGCGACATTTACAAAATCGGCAACGCTGAATTTAAAATTATCAAAGTCGGCAGTGAAGTTCAGAAAAATTTGATGAACTTGGGACACATTACCGTTAAATTTGACGGCGGCGCAAGTGAACTTCTCGAAGGCAGTTTGCTTGTCGAAGAAAAGCCCATTCCAGATATTAAACCTGGCGACGAACTGGCAATTTATAGAGCTGAAGAAAAAGTTGCTGACGGCTCATGGCTCGGACTTAAAGGCAAAACTGCTATCGTAACTGGCGCGGCATCTGGCATTGGCAAGGCTGTTGCACAAGCTTTTCTTGATAACGGCGCTAACGTCGTAGTCTGCGATTTAAATCCCAATGAACCGAATTTTGAACTTCATGAAAATAGCGGCAAAGTTAAGTACGTCATAACCAACGTTACAGATACGGGTAGCGTGAATGCTATGATTAAAACTGCGATTGATACTTTTGGCAAGATTGATATTCTTGTAAACAACGCGGGAATTAACATTCCGTGTCTGCTTATCGACCCGAAAGACCCTTATGGCAAGTACGAACTCAACGACAAAGTTTACGATAAAGTAACAGGCGTCAACATCAAAGGCGTTTACCTTGTCGCGCAGGCTGTCGGTCATGAAATGGTTAAATCTGGCGGCGGCGTCATTATCAATATGAGTTCAGAATCTGGGCTTGAAGGTTCAGAAGGTCAAAGTATTTACGCGGCTACTAAAAATGCTGTCAATAGCTTTACTCGTAGCTGGGCAAAGGAACTTGGCAAGTACAATATTCGCGTCGTCGGTATGGCGCCTGGCATTATGGAAGCAACTGGCTTGAGAACTTTAGCTTACGAAGAAGCTTTAGCGTACACTCGCGGAATTACGGTTGAGGATTTGCGCAAAGGTTATTCCAGCACAAAGACGACTCCGCTGGGACGTAGCGGCAAACTTAGTGAAGTTGCAGACGCGGTTGTCTTCCTTGCAAGTGACAGAGCATCCTACATTCATGGAGTAACTTACAACGTAGCGGGCGGCAAGACTCGCGGTTAATTTTTGATAATTTGCGAAAATCTCCTTATCATAACCTCCTATAATTACTGAATCTGCGCCGTGAAATTCCTTTAGCTATTGGAATGTAGCGGCGCTTTTTCTAATTAAGAATTAAGAATTAGGAATTAAGAAATAATTTTAAATTTTAACAGCGGCGAACGCTTTTTAAAAATAATAAATAATAATTAGGAAATAAGAATTAATTTTAAATTTAAACAGCGGATAACGTTAAAAAATTTTTTTGGAAAAAAGCTGAGAAAATGTTATACTGATTAAAATTTTTTAAACGTTGAGGAGCTGGAAATTTTGAACATTGTACGAATTGGTGATATAAAATTCGGCGGCGGAAAATTGGTACTGCTTGCTGGTCCATGCGTGCTTGAAGGTTACGAACGCAGTTTGAAAATCGGTCAACGTACAAAAGAAATTGCGGACAAACTCGGCATTCCGTACATTTTCAAGGCGTCATTCGACAAGGCTAACCGCTCATCGATAAAAAGTTATCGCGGTCCTGGTCTTGACGAAGGTTTAAAAATTCTTGCCGAAATTAAATCTGAATTGGGCGTACCGATTGTGACGGACATTCATGAAAGTTTTCAAGCTGAAATCGTCGCGGAAATTGCTGACATTGTACAAATTCCCGCGTTTCTGTGTCGTCAAACTGATTTACTTGTAGCGGCGGCGAAGACTGGAAAAGTTGTCAACGTCAAGAAAGGGCAGTTTATGTCCCCCAACGATATGAAAAACGTTGTGACGAAGTTGGAAGAAAGCGGCACGAATAAAATTTTATTGACGGATCGCGGTACAAGTTTCGGCTACAATAATTTAGTGGTGGACTTTCGCGGCTTGCCGATAATGCGCGAACTTGGCTATCCCGTAATTTTCGACGGTACACACAGCGTACAGTTGCCAGGCGGCGCGGGTACAACTTCGACTGGTCAACGCGAATTTATAAAATATTTGACACGCGCGGCGGCGGCAGTTGGCATTGACGGGTTATTCTTAGAAGTTCATGACAATCCTAAAGAGGCACTGTCGGACGGCGCTAATATGGTACGGCTTGACGACTTGGAAGTTTTGTTGAAAAATGTTTTGGAAGTTCACGAAACAGTAAAAGATTTTTGATTGGTGAGGAATTATGATTAAGGAACGAGCTATTGAAACGTTGAAAATTGAAACGGCGGCAGTTGAAGAGCTGATTAACCGCGTTGATGATGAATTTGTCCGCGCAGTTGAAGAAATTTTAAAATGTCGCGGGCGCGTGATTGTGACGGGTATGGGGAAATCTGGACACGTCGGCAGGAAAATTGCGGCAACTTTAGCGTCGACTGGTACGCCAGCATTTTTTCTGCACCCTGCGGAAGCTTATCACGGTGATTTAGGAATGATAACGGCAAATGACATTGTCATAGCCATTTCCAACAGCGGCGAATCGTCGGAGATTGTAAACATTTTGCCCGTGATAAAAAGAATTGGCGCGTTGATAATTGCAATGTGCGGGCGTCGTACTTCGTCACTTGGCAAAACTGCAGATTATTTTATAAATATCGGCGTTGAACGTGAAGCTTGTACGTTGGGACTTGCGCCAACTGCGTCGACGACGGCAACTTTAGCAATGGGCGACGCTATCGCAATGGCGCTTATGGATGAAAAAAAATTTACGTCTCAAGACTACGCGCTATTTCATCCTGGCGGTGCGCTTGGACGAAAACTTTTGCTTACGGTCGGCGACGTTATGCACAGCGGCGAAGATAATCCTATCGTAAAAGTTGGCGCGACGGTGAAAGATGCACTCTTTGAAATGACGGCTAAAGGTTTAGGCGCAGTTTCGGTCGTCAACGCTGATAAAAAATTTGTCGGACTTGTCACGGATGGAATTATTCGCCGTGCGCTTGAAAAGGATAAAAACTTTATTGATGAACCAGTTGAACATATTATGAAGGAAGAGCCGCTTATAATTAGACCTAGCAAATTGGCGGCGGAGGCGTTGTCCGTTATGGAAAAACATCAGCCGCGCCCAGTTACTGTACTTCCAGTTATCGACGCTGAAAATAATCCTGTCGGTATTGTTCACCTTACAGATTTACTTCGTCAAGGAATAGTCTAAAAATAATTAGGAATGCGTAATGCGTAATTCGTAATGAAAAACTACTCACTACTAACTACTTACTACTCACTACTAACTACTAACTAAATTTGCGCCAAAGAAAAAGTAGTTTGAAAAAATTTAAAATAAAAACTTCTACTTAATCAACACGACCTAGCTACTAGCTACAAACTAAATCCTAAAAACTTAATTCTTAATTATAGTAAGCAACTTTATTTTTATATTTGACGAACCAAAATTTATTGTTACAATATATTGAGAAAAACATTGTGAATTAATTTCCTACGCAGACAAAATGTTTTTCATTAACCCTTTTTTGTCGAAAGGCGGGAATTTGAAAATGTCCAATGGAAAACCTAAAATCGTAATCGTTGGCGGAGGATTTGGCGGCATAAAACTTGCTAAACTTTTCGCTAAAGAAAACGTTGATATAACTTTAGTTGACCGTCACAATTTCCACTTGTTTCAACCGCTCCTTTACCAAGTCTCAACTGCAGTTTTGTCTGAAGATGAAATCGCCTATCCAATCCGCAGTTTCTTCCGCAGTAACAAAAATGTAAATTTTTTTATGGCGAAGGCTAAAGGCGTTGACCAAGCGCGAAATGTTTTATTAACGAATCACGGCGAAATTTCCTACGATTATTTAATCCTTGCCGCTGGTACGACGACAAACTTTTTCGGTATGAAGGAAGTTGAGGAACACGCCTTCGGCATGAAGTCAATTCAAGAGGCGTTACACATTCGCAACCATGTCATTCATGAATTTGAACGCGCTGATAAACCGTACCGTACCCCCGAAGATAGAAAAAAGCGTATGACTTTCGTTGTTGTCGGCGGCGGACCTACTGGCGTTGAAGAAGCTGGCGCATTAACTGAATTGATTGAGATTCAGAAAAAAGAATTTCATCATCTCGACTTCAACGACGTACAAGTTATTTTGATTGAAGCAACGCCGCGCGTTTTGCCAATGATGCCTGAAGATTTGCAAAAAGAAACCGTTAGAGTTCTGGAGAAAAAAGGCGTCCGCGTAATGTTGGATACGCAAGTTGTAGGTTACGACGGCGACGTTTTGAAGTTGAAAAGCGGTGTAGAAATTCCCACAACTACTGTTATTTGGGCGGCAGGTGTCCGCGCAGTTGACCTTATGAAAAATTGCGGCGGCGAATGTGCACGCGACGGCAGAATTTGGATTGAAGAAAATTTAATGGTACGCGGCGCCGTCAATCAAAACGTTTTTGCAATCGGCGACTGCGCGGCGTTTATGCATGGCGATATGAAACGCCCATTGCCTACCGTTGCGCCTGTTGCCACTCAACAAGCTAAAATTGCTCACAAAAATATTATGAAGTTGATTAAAGGCGATACTAACCTTGAAAAGTTTGTCTACAAAGATTTAGGCGCAATGGCGACGATTGGACGCGGTGAAGCTGTAGTTGGAAGTCCGAAGATGAAAGGATTCTTCGCGTGGTGTGCTTGGATGCTTGTACATTTAATTCGGCTTGCTGGGGCGCATACAAACTTTACCGTTGCAATTAAGTGGACGTGGAATTTACTTTCTGGCGTTCGTCTCGGCAGAATCATCGACAATATTAAACTCGACACATAATTTTTATTTGACAATAAATTTCATTTACCGTATAATACACGCAAGCTATCCTAAGCTCTCCTAAAAAATAATCACTTAGTTTGAGCGATTTATCTTGCGCGTTGGAAATTTTAAATAGAAATTTTTTCGGCATATATAAAACGTCTCAAAAAGGCTCGTACAATTTGCGGGTCTATTTTTTTTCAATAAAAAAGACTCCTACAAAATTTGTTGAGTCTTTAAAAATTTTTTTATAAAGATTTTTTAAACTTTACATTAACGGTAGCTGAAATATTTTTAGCTGAAATATTTTTATTTGAAATGTTCAATAACCGCCATTACAAAGTACGTGAAACCTGCCGCGATTAGTGGACCAACTGCAATTCCCTTGAAGAAGAAAACACCTGCCATTGTACCGACGATTAGCGCGGGAATAACATTTGGATTGCTCTGCATAAGTGGTACGCCAACGCCGCCTGCCATTGCCGCTAAAAGTCCAGCGATTAACGCCACAATTCCAATTTGCGATTTGAATGAATCAATAATCGTATGAATTGTGACTGTGCCGTCAGCGATTGGAACAAGTACCGCCGCCGTCAAAATTATTATGCCCAAGTTCAAGCCGTGACTGCCCATCCATTCCAAAATTTGCGGCTGTCCAGTAACCTGCGCGGCAACTTTCAAAATTAAAACGATAACCGCCGCGTAAACGACCGTTGAGTTGTGACCAACAATGCTTAGGATTAAAACGAACGCTAAAGTTAAATACTCAATCATTATTTTATTTAGAGACTCCATTAAATATTGTTCGCGTTATATTGTCGTGTTCAATCGTAGTTGCAAGAATATTTTTATCTTGCTGTTCAACTAAGGAAACGTACGAATCCTGCTGAATATACGTGCGCTCATTAAGCAATGTTCCTGATTCATCAATCGTTAAATCCAATGCCCAACAAATCGCGCCAAAAATGCTAGTATATTCTAGCTCACGTTTTGGATTATCTTTTACCGTAATTTTTAAGGAGAAGACGCAGTTGTCTTTGTCGACAAAAAAAGTTACTTCGCCGTCAGCTTTTTCCGCGCCACTTTCTGCAAAAAATATTGACCAAACTTCATATTTAGCGCCGTCAATTTCTAAATCATTTGGACTGCGCCGCAAATTTGTTATGACGATAGGAAATCTTTTCTGTATCGCGTCACTGTACAAAAAATCTCCCATACGTACAAAAAAATCTTCCACATTAAGATTTGAAATTTTGACATAGGTTTTATTGGCGTCGTCAGCATGACACGTTGAAAAAATTGTCGTGAACATAACTATAAAGACCAAAAAATTTTTTAAATCTATTTTCATTACATTCACACTTTCTCAAAAAATTTACAGAGTTAAATTATTTTTCACCAGCCATAAACAGCGTGCGCGTAATTCCTTCATCTAAAGTTGTGACGACAAAGAAAATTTTGTTTTGCTGTTCAACTTCCGAATGGTAAAAGCCCTGCTCTTCCGATTTGCCGCCGCTCAACAAAGTTTTCGCCTCATCTTCAGTTAAGCCAATCGCATTACAAATTGACACGAAGACGCTAGCATATTCAATCGCGCTGTTATCGCCGTCCTGCAACGTAATTTTGACCGAATTAACGCAATTTGTATTGTCGACGTAAAAAGTTACTTCGCCGTCAGGATTTTCCGCGCCTTGCTTGCCGAAAAATGAAGAATAAACTTTAAATTCACGACCTTCAACTTGTAAATCATTTTCGCCACGAACTAAATTTGTTATGGCGATAGGAAAATCTTTTTGAACTGCATCGCTATACAGGACGCCGCGCATACTTGCCAAAAAGTTTTCTGCGCTAAGGTTAGAAATTTTTACGTCGTCAGCGTGACACGTTGAAAAAATTGTCGTGAACAGTGCTACCAAGATTAAAAGTTTTTTCATTCATATTACCTCAATTTTAGCCTGTAGCTTGTAGGTGGTATGGTGTAGGTTTAAAATTTTTCCTAACCCCTACTCACTACTAACTACTCACTACTAACTAATATCAATATTTTTCTTCGCGCGTAGCAATTTTATTTTGTACGTATGAAATAAAATCATAAATACTCATATCAAAACTTTCTTTTTCGCCGTGCTTGCGTACAGGCAAAATTCCCGTTTCAATTTCCTTGTCGCCAATGACGATTGTATAAGGAACTTTTTTAATTTGCGCGTCACGAATTTTTTTACCAGTCTTTTCGCTACGGTCATCAACTTCTGCGCGGAAACCCAAGCCAACAAATTTTTTGCAAAGTTCGTGCGAAAAATCGGCGTGACTATCATTTATCGGCAGAATTTTAATTTGCAAAGGTGCAAGCCATACTGGGAAAGCGCCCGCGTAATTCTCAATCAAAATTCCGATAAAGCGTTCAATGCTACCATAAACGACGCGGTGAACCATAATAGGACGGTGCTTTTGTCCATCTTCGCCAGTATATTCAAGCTCAAATTTTTCAGGCAACATCATATCAAGTTGAATCGTGCCGCATTGCCAAGTACGTCCGATTGAGTCGCGCAGATGAAAATCAATCTTCGGACCGTAGAAAGCGCCGTCGCCTTCGTTGATAATGTATTCAAGCCCGCGATTGTCCAACGCCTTTTTAAGCGCCGCAGTTGCAGTCTCCCAAATTTCATCACTGCCCATAGAATTTTCTGGGCGCGTAGAAAGTTCCGCCTTGTACGTCAAGCCAAAAGTTTTATAAACTTCGTCGAAAAGGTCAATCGTCTTTTGAATTTCGCCTTCAATCTGTTCAGGCGTCATATAAATATGCGCGTCGTCCTGCGTAAAATTCCTAACGCGGAAAAGTCCATGAAGTGCGCCGCTAAGTTCGTGACGGTGAACAATTCCCAATTCGGCAAGTCTAAGCGGCAATTCACGGTAGCTATGCGGTTGAGATTTATAAACCAACATTGAACCTGGACAATTCATCGGCTTGACGGCGTAGTCTAACTCGTCAATCTTCGTGAAATACATATTTTCTTTGTAGTGATCCCAATGCCCAGACCGTTCCCAAAGTTGGCGATTTAAAATTATCGGCGTTTTAATTTCTTGATAGCCATAGCGTTTATGAACTTCGCGCCAATAACTTAAAAGTTCGTCTTGAATAATCATTCCGTTAGGGTGGAAGAATGGGAAGCCAGGTCCTTCGTCGTGAAGGCTGAAAATTTCAAGTTCCTTTCCAAGTTTACGGTGATCACGACGCGCCGCCTCTTCAAGCATATGTAAATAATTTTGAAGTTCATCTTTCGTAGCAAAGGCTGTACCGTAAACGCGCTGTAACATTTTATTTTTTTCATCGCCGCGCCAGTATGCACCAGCAATCGACATCAGCTTGAAGGCTTTAACTTTGCCAGTTGAAAGTACATGAGGACCTGCGCAAAGGTCGGTAAAGTCGCCCTGCGTGAAAAGGGAAATTTCAGCGTCTTCAGGTAAATCTGTAATGAGTTCGACTTTGTAAATTTCGCCTTCGTCGGAAAATTTTTTAAGAGCATCTGCGCGGCTTAAGACAGAGCGTTCAAGCTTTAAATTTTGTTTGACGATATTTTTCATTTCGCGTTCAATATCGGCTAAATCTTCGTCGGTGAGTTTGCGCTCCATGTCAATATCATAGTAAAAGCCCGTGTCAATCGCGGGACCAATAGCAAGTTGGACTTGTCGACCGTCCGTGCCGCCGTACAAATGCTTAATTGCCTGCGCCATAATATGTGAGGCAGTATGACGAAGTGAATGTAAATATTCTGCGCCTTCAACTTCCGCAATACTGCCGTCTTTCGTGATGATTTTTTCCATTAAAAATTCCTCCTTGCCGCGTATAATAGCACAACGCCTTTGACTTTACCACAAAAATTTTTTGAACGTGTTGGTAAATTAAAAAAGCGTCATCTTAAACAAAAAAATTTGGTACTTAGCGGCATTTCCCAGCGCCTGCTGAAATGTTGAATTATTAGCGCAAATGTACGCGGTGAAAATCTTTTTTTACTTTAACGCTTAACGCGAGGCGCACAAATGCCGCGATGTTTTCTTTTTGTTACTTTTTCTTTTGCGCCAAAAGAAAAAGTAAATTTAAAATATAAAAATTTTTTTTCGAGTGAAGTTAATTTTTTTGAAGATGAAATAATATTTCATTTTTTATTCAGCCTACTTTCCAACGTTTTCAAAATGTTGTATAATTCACTTCACATTTAGATTGAACACTGTATTATTTTTGAAATTAGGGAGAAAAAAATATGTGTGGAATTGTTGGTTATATCGGTGAAAAAAAATCTGTGAACTTTTTGTTGGACGGTTTGACGAAACTTGAATATCGCGGTTACGATTCAGCTGGCGTCGCCGTTATGGAAAATAAAAATATTTTCGTTGAAAAATCTGTTGGGCGGCTTGATTCGCTGAAAGAAAAGTTGAAAACTCAAACGCTTAACGGCGTTATTGGCATTGGTCATACGCGCTGGGCTACGCATGGCAGACCGTCTGACATTAACGCGCATCCTCACACCGATTGTCACGGAAATTTTGTCGTCGTACACAATGGCATTATCGAAAATTATATGCCGTTGAAGGAAGGTTTAATTTCACGCGGTCACAAATTCATTTCGGAAACTGATACAGAAGTTGTTGCACACTTGCTGGAAGAAAATTATACAGGAGATTTTGTCGACGCCGTTAGAAAAGTTTTAGCCTTGATTGAAGGTTCGTATTCGCTAGTTTTTATGTCAAGGGAAAATCCTGACGTGTTAATCTGCGCGAAACAGGAAAATCCTTTAGTTATCGGTCTCGGCAAAGATGAAAATTTCATAGCGTCGGACATTCCCGCGATAATTTCACGTACTCGCGACACGTACATTTTGAACGACGGCGAAATTGGAATTGTCAAGAAAGATTCAGTTAAAATTATTGACAGGCAAGGCAACGCGATTGACAAGAAAATTTTTCACGTAACGTGGAATGCTGAAGCGGCTGAAAAGGGCGGCTACGAACATTTTATGTTGAAGGAAATTAATGAGCAACCTAAAGCAGTTCGCGATACTATGAGCAAGCGCATTGCTAAAGACGGCGCGTCGATTATCCTTGACGAATTGAACTGGGATAAAAAATTTCTTGACAGCATTAACAAAATTTATATCGTAGCTTGCGGCACGGCGTACCACGCTGGACTTGTCGGCAAGTTTTACATTGAAAAGTTAGCGCGGAAGTTGGTTGAAGTTGACTTAGCTAGCGAATACCGCTATAGAAATCCGATTGTCGATGAAAATACTTTGGTTATCGTCATCAGTCAATCGGGCGAAACTAGCGACACTTTGGCGGCGTTGAAAGAATCACGGCGTTTAGGTGCGAAAACTTTAGCTATAACTAACGTTGTCGGTTCATCAATCGCGCGTCAAGCTGAAAATGTCATTCACACTTGGGCGGGTCCTGAAATTGCCGTTGCGTCGACTAAGGCTTACACGACGCAGTTAATTTTAATGTTTATGTTAGCGCTTTACATGGCGCAGATTAACGGCACAATTCCAACTGACAGGTTGAAAGAATTAATTTGCAAGCTGAAAAAAATTCCCGCGCAGATTAGCGAAACGTTATCTGACGTTGACCCGATAAAAACTTTTGCGCGTCAATACGGCTTTAATGAAGATGTCTTTTATATCGGCAGAAGTTTAGATTATTGCGTTGCATTGGAAGGCGCGTTGAAGTTGAAGGAAATTTCCTACATTCACGCGGAGGCTTACGCGTCGGGCGAACTCAAGCACGGTACATTGGCGCTTATTGTCGAAGGCGTACCAGTCATTGCGCTTGCAACTCAAAAGTCTGTTTACGAAAAAACTTTGTCGAACATTAAGGAAGTTAAAGCGCGTGACGCCATTGTCATCGGCATTGCGGCGGAAGGCGATACGGAATTGGAAAAATATCTTGACCATGTAATTTTCGTACCAGACACTGACGAACTTTTAATTCCGCTTTTAACGGTCGTCCCACTTCAACTTTTGGCGTACTACGCGGCGATAACTCGCGGCTGTGACGTTGATAAACCGCGCAACTTGGCAAAATCCGTAACGGTGGAATAAAATAAACTTGTAATAAAAAATATAAAAACAGCGTTGGAGTTTGTCGAATGAAAAAGTTATTTGCACTGGGATTTTTGGCGCTGGCACTTTTATTGACGGGTTGCGGCGATCAAAAAAATGAGACTAGCAGTAATGATGTAAATTATGCGGCACTGTCTAAGCAAGCCGTTCAAGACGAAACTGGAAAGTTAGTGACTGATTTTTCAATTTCTAAATTTCGTGAAATAAAATTGGATGACGACATAGTCAATACGGACGGCGTCGTAGAAATTGCAAGTGACGGTATCGAACATAAATTCAGGGCGCGTTTTAATGCGCATACTCACAAATGTGAATATATTGACATTGATCCACCTTATAGACCTTAATTTAATAATATGAATGAACGTGTAAAAATTTTAGGCGTGAACGTCGACTCGGTGACAATGGCACAAGCCGTTGAACGTGTTGAACAACTTATCGCCGCGAAAAAAAATTCAATCGTCGCTACTGCAAACGCGGAAATGCTTTTACGTGCAACGAATGACGACGAACTTAAAAATATTTTGAATGCGGCTGAATTGGTCGTACCAGACGGCGCAGGAACTGTTTGGGCGGCACGTCATCTCGGCTACGAAATGCCTGAACGTGTCGCAGGTTTTGACTTAGTGCAAGAGTTGATGAAAATTGCGCCGTCGAAAGGCTACAAATTTTTTCTGTTCGGTTCAGCGCCTACCATTGCCGATAAAGCTAAATTGAAGGCAGAGGAACTTTATCCCAACATTGAAATTGTCGGTACGCGGAATGGTTACTTCACGGCGGCTGATGAATCTGAAATTATCGCGCAGATAAAAAATTCTAAGCCAGATATTTTACTTGCCGCGCTCGGCGTACCTAAGCAGGAAAAATGGCTTGCCGCCCATAAAGATGAATTGAACGTACCAGTAAATATTGGCGTTGGTGGAACTTTCGACGTTATGGCGGGTGTCGTCAAACGCGCTCCTAAGTGGATGCAACGCGCTAAACTGGAATGGCTTTTCCGTGCAATGTTGCAACCTAGCCGCGCAAGTCGACTTATCGCCTTGCCGAAATTTGTTTTTAAAGTAGTTCGTAGTAAGTAGAAATTTTCTATAAGCTACCAGCTAAAAACTAATTTGGAGAGTGGATAATTTGAGCATAATTCAGGAAGGATATTATTTCGCAGGAGCGGCGCTATTTGTCGCGCTGTTCGTCGGAATTTTGCTTAGTCCTTACGCGTCAATTCCGTTTGTAGTTTTGGCGTGTTACTGCATTTATTTTTTCAGAAATCCAGAAAGAAAAATTCCAATCGACGAATCGTTGATAGTTTCGCCTGCTGACGGTACGGTTCAAGACGTTGTCCAACTTACTGATGATGAATTTGTAAAGTCACCCTGCACTAAAATTATAATTTTCCTTTCAGTTTTTGATGTTCACGTCAACCGCAGTCCAATAGCTGGTGAAATTAAGGTGCAGAAATATATTTGTGGCAGGTTTCGTCCCGCTTACAAAGATTCAGTCGGCTTTGAAAATGAACGGCATTTAATCGGCATTGAAAATGAAAAATTGCGCGTCACGGTTACACAAATTGCTGGCATTTTGGCGCGGCGAATTGTAAGTTGGGTTACTCTCGACGATAAACTTGAGAAAGGCGAATTGTATGGCTTGATTCGTTTCGGCTCATGTACAGAAATTGTCGTGCCTGAATGCGTTGAAGTTCTCGTCACGAAGGGCGAAAAAGTTCGTGGCGGTGAAACAATTATCGGCAAAATTAGGGAATTAGAATGAATTAATAATTTACGTAATAATTCTTAATTCTACATTCTTAATTCTTAATTATTTTGGGGGTTGAGTTCGTGAAAAAACGTAAAAGAAAAAAACTTCGCAATAATTTCACGGACGCACTTGGCGAAGAAATTTCTGCGCGGGAAAATTTAAATCTCGACAACTTAAAAAAATTTGAAAGTACGCCTAAAGTTGACTTGACTAAAAAAGTTAAACCAGCTGAAAAAGTTAAACCGTCAAGCATTGAAACTTCTAACGTTGAAATTGCCAATGATAAAGTTGCCGACGTTAAACCTGTCGAAGTTGCCAGCAAAAATTCTAGCGTTGAAATTGTTGAAGTTAAAGTCGACGCGGAATTTGAAGAAAGAGTTTTAGCAGAGGCGAACAATGATTTTCTTGACGATAAACCTAAACGTCCTCGCCGTATGATGTCGACTGAAGATATAGCGTCGTCAAGGTCAGCTTTCCGCGCAAAATTGATTCAAGATAGAATTGCTGAAGAAAAGGAACTTGAAATTGAGCGCAAAAAAAATTCCGACAAAAATTCTGATCTTCGCCGAAATTTGACCCGCGCAGAAATGGTAGGTGCCGCAATTTCCGCCGCTATGTTAGCTTACAGCCTGTCCACGTACGATAAGCCGCTATTCTTTATGGCAATGTCGCTACTTTCACACACACTGCGCCCGCTTATCGGCGGCTTTTTTGGCAAGCATAATAGATCCGTACAAAATGCGTTGCACGGATTCAGCATTGTACTTTTCTTTGGCGCGTTACTGTTTATAGTTATTTAACTCTTCACCAAATGCAAAGTAATATCCAACTTTAAAACATTCATTCATAAAATTCCTATCGTCAGCATCTGCCATTGCGTCGATAGGATTATTTTTTTTCAGCGAATTGTAAAAATTTTTACCGTCGTAAAAAAATTTTTGTTCCGTAGCTTGCGAATTTTTCGGCGAAACATTTTCACCTATTGGAAAAATTCTTTGAGTCCAACTTTGTCCGCCAGCTGAATCAGTTTCCACTTGCACGGAATATTTGTCCAAAAAATAAGCATTGCCCTTGTAAAAGGCAATGAACACGCGGTTTTTATCGTATGAAGTCCTTTCAGGAGATGCTACCGATAAATTTTTATTTTCTGCAAGAATTGTTTCAAGTTTCTTTAAAAATCGGGTAGTTTCCGCCCAATCGCCAGCAAACATTGGCTTTTTAGATTCAGATTCAGCGGTAACTTTTTTATCCACCCTGATTTTTGGCAAGTCGTATGCTTCAACAGTTCCAGTAAAGATTATTCCTGTCAAAAGCACAGCTGCGATAATTTTTTTGTATAGCATCTAGTCACTTCCTTTGTAAGCGACAGCCTCAAACTCATTTAGTTTTTGAACTTCCGCGAAATTTTTTTTTGCGCTTAATTCAGCAAGTAATTCAGGATTTTCAAAGCGATTGCCCACAATTTTAAGTTGCCAATCGCTAATGTCATATAGGGCATATGAACCGTGCCCAGCGCCATAGCGAACGACAAAGCAACCGTGCAGAAATTCTACCAGCCCAATTTTGCCGTCTGAAAACATTAAAATATCGTCTTCGTAAATTTCTTTGCCGTCCTTGTCCAACAATCCAGTGAACTGCCCAATGGTTTCAGATTCGACGCGGTAACCTTCGTAGCCATTTTCATACACGAAGATGTGCGCCTGCGGTCCAGGGTCGCCGTAAGTCCCGCGCTTTAAATAAAAACCGTAAATCCAAACTCTCTTCGTCTCGCCACCGAAAATCTGAAAAGTCTTCAGTCCGCGATATTTTATCTCCCGCTCAGCCATAACAACCACCTTCTCACATTTTTAAACTTGAATTAAAATTAAATTTGAAATATTTTACAACAACTTTTTTTAATTTTCAAGATGTTTATAATATA
>JAFSUE010000166.1 GCA_017445435.1 Selenomonadaceae bacterium
GCAGGAAGTATTGAAACCGTATGCAGAAAAAAAGTTGGTAACGGTAATACCAGCGCCGCAAACACATAGACAGCTTGAAGCGTATAATGACGCAGTGCGCAACTTCAAATATTTTTGTCGGCTAATGGCGTTTATCGACGTTGATGAATTTATTTTTCCTAAGGGCGGCAAAAGTATATCAGAAGTGACAGATGAAATTATGGAGGCGGCGGACGCAGACGCCTTAGCTATCAATCTTCACAATTTCGGTTCAAACGGTATTGAAAAGGCAGATAACAACGTCGGAGTGCTAGAAAGTTTTACGCGTCGAGCAGTTGACGATTGGGCGCCGCTTGAAGGTGAAATTCCAAGCGGCAATGCGGCAGTAAAAGTTATAGCAGACCCGCGCAGAATAAAATGTTTTACTAATCCTCACGTGCCGAAAATGTTAGACGGTTGCAAGTGCGTGAATGAAAACGGCGTAGAAGTGACGGACAATTTTAGCGTACCAGTGACGGCGGATAAAATTGTTATAAATTATTATGTGACAAAATCGCGAGCAGAGTACGCCGAAAAAATACATCGCCGCGAAACGGCAAAATTTGCAAAGCGAAATGAAGTTGTCGGCTTTGATGCCAATGATCACAATGAAGTTGTGGACGAAGAAATTTTGACGTACCGTGAAAATTTACGCGCTGAAAAAGTTCCAAAAGGCGACGTGTTGAAATATTTTGCTGAAAAGAATCGAATTAATAATGGGCGAATGTTTAAAGCGTTGGTAGAAAATCTTATGCCAGACTTCAATAAAAAGAATTTGAAGGTTTATTTCCAAAATCCAAAGAATTGTATGAAATATTTTGAAAGACTTGTCAAGTTTTACAAAAGCGCACCACCTGGATTTTTCGATGACGAATTTGAAACGTTTTTAATTTGCGTGAACGTCAGCTTGTACTTAAAGAAAGGTTATTTAGACGGAACATTGGGCGCTTTATTTGAGGAGGCGTCACTCAATGCCTTGTGTCAAACTTTTTTTTCAAGAATATCGATTGTTGACTTGCGGTTATTGATTGATGAATTGCCACGCCTTGTAACGTTGTCTTATAAAGCGGTCGACTCACTTTTTGTAGGTACGAACAATGTTTTCACTCAATTCTTACAGGAATTCCGTACTGAAGGCGAAATGGAAAAATTTGAGGAGCTAACGTACTTAATCCGAATGTTACAAACGCTCGCGGCATACAGAAGGGCTCTAAATGGACGTTGATAAAAATTTATTTGCGTATGACTGCGCGATAGTGTCGATTATGAAAAATGCCGCGCCGTACGTCAAGGAATGGCTGGACTATCACTTACTGGCGGGCGTAGACCATTTTTATATTTATGATAATGAAAGTGAAGACAACTTCAAAGAAATTTTGCAACCGTACATTGACGCGGGAATTGTGACGTACATTTTTTATCCAGGTAGGCGCGTGATGATGCAAGCGTTCAACGACGCGATTGACAATTTTAAATATTTTTGCCGCTACATAGCCTTTGTGGACGACGATGAATTCATATTGCCGAAGGATAACCGCAGTATAGCAGAAGTAACGGACGAAATTTTATTTGACAAGGTACGAATGGGCGGGTTAGAAATTTCATGGGTAATGTACGGTTCAAATGGGCTAAAGACGGCTGAAATAAATCGTGGCGTGCTGGAAAGATTTACGCGCCGTGCTCCGCGTGAGGAAGAATCTGTTAAAACTATAGTTGACCCGCGCAGGGTAAATTTTATGTGGACGCCGCACTTTGCGGTTTACTTCGACCAATTTGTTGGTATAAGGCAGAGTGACCTTGACGGCTTGCCAAATGTAAATTTTAAAATTGCAGACAAAATTGTTATGAATCATTATCCGCTGAAATCGTTGGAAGAATTTTTACGGCGGAAAAAAGGTACAGACGCGAATTTTGGCGACGCGTGGCAAGATATTGAGGAGCGATTTAACCGCGAAGATTCAGGGCGAAATGAAGTTGTAGACAAAGAAATTTTAAAGTATCGCGCTGAACGTCAATCTATGCTTGTACCAAATGGAGACATAATAAAAGTTTTTTCTGCGCGGAATAAAGTTGACTTTGACAAAATTTTCAAGGCGCTGACGTTTAATTTATTGCCGATGAATTTGGGCGATAATCTTAAAAATTTTCTTTCAAGTACAGAAAATCAGCTGGAATATTTCCGCGCGATTATTGAATTTTATAAAGTTGTGCCGCCTGAATTTTTTCAAGGCAAGCTA
>JAFSUE010000167.1 GCA_017445435.1 Selenomonadaceae bacterium
ACGATAACTAATGACCCCGACAACTCCAACTTTACGAACAATTTCAGCGTCAATTACAATGATCCTGCCGACGTGACAAAGATAACTGGACCTGCTACGACAACCGTTTCTGTCACGAACAAAGCTACAAATAATAATTACAACACAAGCGACATTAGCGCGACAACTGGCATATACAACAGCTTGACTAAAAATGCGGAGGACGGCACATATACAATCCAAGCCGTTAAAGATAATGTCACGTACAATATCAATATTAAGACGGGCTTAGTTGTAAGTGATACGACAATTCCAGTTACGATTAACGTTGAAAACGGCAAACTGACTGACGGCGCATTCACTAGCAACGGCTACGACGTGACGAATAACGATATTAAGACGCTCCTGCAAGATGCGCTTGAAGTCATCAACGTCGACGGCAAAACTACTGTTAAGTTTAAAGATGAAATTTCCGCGCAGACTACTACAAATGCTGACGGTACAGTTACCTACAACGTCACGAAAGGTACAACGCCTTACACTTTCACGAAGAATACCGACGGCACATTTACTTACAGCGTCACGAATCCTAACGGCGAAGAAATTAATTATCACGTCACGATTAACAACGGCGATGTCTTGAATGAAAATAATACAAATGTCGTCGTCACGGTCAACAATGGAACAATGACTGACGGCGAATTTACTGGCAACGGCTATGACGTAGATAACGACTTTATCAAAGGTCTGCTGAATGGCAACTTGCAAGTCATAAACAGAAACGATAAAGCTACCGTCACCGTGAGAAACAATTCAAACTTAGTTCAAAACGGCAATTCTTACACGTACACGACGGCTAACGGTACGCCGTACACTTTCACTAAGACTGGCGACAATCAATATTCCTACACCGTAACCAGCGGCAACACTACCACGCACTACAACGTTACAGTTATTCCCGGCAGTATCAATTCAACTAATCACGTACCAGTTACAATTTCCGTTGGCGACGGCAAAATTAATAACGGCGCTTTAACTGTTGTGAAAGACGGCGGCAAAGATTATACGATTGACAATGAAAATATTTCAACGCTCTTGACTGACGTATTGACGGTCGACACGAACAGCGACGGTACAGGTACGACGCTGAAATTTACTGACGACGTAAAAGTTGTACGCTTGATTAGAAATTCTGACGGCTCAATTACTTACAACGTCACGAAAGGTACGACGCCTTACACCTTCACGAAAAATTCTGACGGCACTTTCACTTACACCGACAATTCTGACGCGTCGAACGTTTTAGTCTACAACGTCACGGTTGATCCAGGTACGCTTACTTACGGCGTCACGGTTAAAGCTGGCGACATTACGCAGACTGATAACGTTGAAACTTCCAACGGCGGCTACACCGTCACGAATGACAACACAATCACAAATAGCAATGGCGTTATCGCTGAATTGCTTAATGGCAAGTTGGAAGTTGTACCGACGACTGACGGCTTGAATACAACTTTAGCGGCGACTGATGCTAACGCGCTTAAACGCAACGGCAATAATTACACGTACACTGCAGACGACGGCAAAATTTATAACTTCACGAAGAACGGCAACGTTTACACCTACACGGCGGATAACGGCGCAATTTATGAAGTCACGCTCGAACAAGGCGACGTTGAAAAAATTTACAACATCGGAATTCAAGTAACCGACGGCGTCTTCTACATAAATGAAAATGGCGTTGGCAACCTTTCACTTGATAAAGCTGAAGGTTACACGATAACGCGGAATGCTGAAAACTCCAACTTCACGGACAATTTCAATATCAGCTACAATGAACCGCTTAAAAATCCTGGCGATACAACACAAGTCACTGGACCTTACAAAACCACCGTCACTATCAAAAATAAAGACGGCAACTCCTACAATACGAATGACTTCGACATCATCAGCGGCGGCTACAATAACATTAACGCTAATAGGGATGGCTCGTACACAATCAGCGCCGTTAAAGACAATGTCACGTACAACATCAACATTAAGCCTGGCTCAATCGTTAGCGATACGCGAATCCCTGTAACGATTAACGTTAAAGACGGCAAAGTTATCGACGATAATTTCACTGGTAACGGCTACGACGTGACTAACGCTGATATTAAAACGTTGCTTGAAGGTAAATTGGAAGTCGTCAACGTCGACGGCAAAACTACTGTCAAGTTCAAAGATGAAGTTTCTACCTTCATAACGAATAACGGCGACGGTACGTACACTTACGACGACGGCACGAATAAATATACTTACAATAAAAATACCGACGGCACATTTACTTACAGCGTCACGAATCCTAACGGCGAAGAAATTAACTACAACGTCACGATTAATACGGGCGACATTACGATAACTAACAGCGTCCCTGTTACAATTTCTGTTGATGACGGCACAATCACTGATGATAAATTTACTGGCGGCGGCTACACGATAAACGACCCAACGTCTAGGCTGAAAAATTTGCTTGGCGACTTGACCGTAACTCCTACAAGCGACGGCAACCATACGACTATAACTTTGCCGACTGGTGAACTTCTCGTACTTAATGGCGACGGCACGTATACTTATACGTACACTGGCGAAGACGGCAACATTACTAAGTACATCATCACGATTGATCCCGGCGACATTTCCAAATTTAAAAATGAAAATGTTACAGTCACTGTTGGCAACGGCAGAACTGATAACGGCACATTCACGCCCGAAGGTTACACCGTACCAAATGACACAATTCGCAATTTGTTAGATGGCGTTATTACGGTCACGACGACTGACAACGCCACGACTAAGTTAGACTTTGTCGACAAATCGGAAGGCGTCTTTACTGACAACGGCGACGGCACTTTCATTTACAACAAAGGCGGCGTCAACTATCCATTCACAAAGACTGGCGATAACACGTACACTTTCAGCATGACTGGCGACGACGGCTTAACGACGAACTATAACATTACAATTCAGCCCGGCACGGTGACAAATTATCTTGATGAAAACGTTTCAGTTAAAGTTGGCAACGGCTCTTTGAATGACGGCGAATTTAATGGCAACGGTTATAATGTTGACAACGATTTAATTGGCGGCTTGCTTTCTGGCGAATTAAACGTTAATTATAATCGCCGCAATATGAGTACCAACGTTGAATTTGCTAACCCAGAAAATCTTACGACGGACGGCACGAATTATAGGTACACTAAAGGCGGCGTAACGTACAACTTCACAAAGAATTCTGACGGCACGTTTAACTACGTCGTCACGAATGGCAACACTATCACGACGTACAAAGTTACAGTTGATCCTGGCACACTGACAATTCACAATACGCCGCGTGAAACTTCTACGCCGAGTAATACAACTTCCACGCCAAGTAATAATACGTCGACGCCGTCAACTCCTACAAATAATAATTCAAGCGGCGGCAATACTTCAACTCCTACGACACCTACAAATAATAATTCTAGTTCGAGCGGCGGCGGCAGTTCCTCAACTCCTACAACGCCTACAAATTCCGTACCTACTCCAATTTATACAACTTCCACGCCCGCGCAGAATACGACTTCAACACCCGCGCAAGATACTACAACGCCTTCCACGAATGAACCGACTAACGATATTTCTATCACGTCAACGCCCGAACCGACTATCACGACGCCAACTGTTGATATAAATTCTGAACCTGAACCGATTGAAGAAATAATTTCTACGCCAGAGACTACGCCGCTTGATGAAATAATTTCGACGCCTGAACCGACTATTACGACGCCAACTGATGAAATAATTTCAACGCCTGAATCTGCGCCAACTGATGAAGTAATTTCAACGCCAGAGACTGCGCCGACTGATGAAACAATTTCAACGCCTGAATCTGCGCCGACTGACGAAATAATTTCAACTACTGAAAATATTGCTGAAGTTGATTTGAATGAGCCTGACGTAGACCTTAGAAGTTCGCAAATGGAAGAGTTCCCAGAAGAAAAAGGCGACTACATTGACCTTGATGCGCAAGACCACCTCTTGATTGAAACGGTTGACGCTAACGAATCAATCCTTGATATTGACGTTGTCCCCGAAGAATTTAACGAAGCTACTGCGCGGAATATTGTTGATAGCGGCAACGTTGGCTTAACGTCAATCGCTGAAAGTCCGACGACTGTTGACACTGGCAATAACGCAAATATCAGTACAAATACTTCCACTGGCAACGGCGGCGGCTTGACTAGCATTAATGCTACACCTTCAAATAGTGCGCCTAGCAATGCGCCTTCGTCTACCACGTCAACTGGCGGCAATCAAACTGGCGGCTTGACTTCTATTTCAAGCAATTCCAATTCAAATAGAAATTCTAATTCACGGTCGACTACTGCAAATGAAAATTCCACTGGCAACTTGACAACTGTTAATGAAAGTCAAGGCGATACTTCAAGTGCTGGCGACAATGATTCTTCGTCGACGGCTGTTAATATGGACGGCGATTTAGGCGCTATTGAAGCTGGCAGAAGTGATTCTTCGCAGGAAGTTAGTACGGACGGTAACGGACAAGGTACGCAGGAACTTAGCGCTGGAAGTCAAAATACGCAAGATTCAAATTCCGATAATCAAACTTCGCAGGATACTAATTCCAATTCCAATTCAAATTCCGATAACTCTAGCGACAATGAAAACGATGATGACAACGATAATGATTCTGGCGAAGAATAAAATTTATTATTAGTAAGGATTTAATGGGGGTAGTGGATAAAAATTCACTCTCTACCCCTACTTCCTATACAAGGAGAAATACTTTTATGAACGCTCCAAAAATTTTTAAATTCATAATTTTCATTGCGCTGTTAATCGGCATTTGCAATTTCAAATTTGTTGAGGCAGCGCCAATGGAAATTTCGCCCCACATTTTTATTGACCAAGTCGACAAAGAACATTGGTTTTTGAACGGCGACTCAAAAATTATTTTCGTAGGCAATGGCTCACCGCTTTTTCCCGACAAAAAAAGCCATTACATTGACTACGATTCTATAAAGTACGGAACTTTGAATGACGGACGCTTTATCATCACGTGCTTTTTTCATGATATGTATGAATTTGCAGTTTTCTACAAAGGCGAAATTGGCGACGATTCGCGCCGCGCTAGATTTATGATGCGTGACACCGTCGACAGCAACACCAGCCCTTATGAAATTGATTCTGTACTTGCTGAATTTAATGGGCAATACCTTGAGCCTTTCCCAGCCGTTGGCACAAATTTAATTCCCTATCGTGTTGCAGAAATGCTTTATTACATCGTCAAGGGACAAAAATTTTACGGCGATTTAAACCCTGCACTTTTCATTGACGAAAGTAACCAAAATATTGTAAATCCCTACACGCAGGATCTTTATGAACGTTGCGACGTTGCCCGCAGTAATTCCTAAAACTTAAAAGCTAATATGGAGAAATTTTTATGTCGGCAGAAAAAATCCCAAAAATTTCCGTTATCATTCCAATGTACAATGTTGAAAATTACGTCGGCGAATGCTTAGACAGTCTGCTTTGTCAAACTTTCCAAGATTTTGAAGTTATCGTGGTTGACGACTGCTCGACTGATGACAGCAAAGGCGTTGTGAAAGGTTATCGCCCAAAATTCAAAGGAAGGTTGCGGCTTGTCGAATCTGAAAAAAATTCTGGCGGTTGCGCTGTACCGCGAAATATTGGAATGAATTATGCTAGCGGCAAGTACTTATTTTTTTTGGATAGCGACGACTTGATTATAAAAACAGCTTTTGAACAGCTTTACAGTGTGGCAGAAAATTTTGACGCTGATGTTGTTCAGTGCGAAAAATTTTATACTTCAGATACACCAAATTTGAAAGGTGCGACGTTGACGCTAAAAAGTTTTAAGCCCAACGACTACGTGATTGTACCAACTTTAGAAACGGAAGATATTGCTCAACGTATTATTGATTTTCACGCGCACAAATATGTTTGGACGGCGTGGTCAAAATTACTTCGCCGAGATTTTATGGTCAAAAATAAAATTTACAACCCGATTACGTTAAACAATGAAGACTTAGTATTCACAATTTATTGTTTGTCGTGTGCTAAACGTTTGGTGCAATTTCCTGACCCCGTGAACATTTATCGTTATCGTCCAGGTTCAATTTTGCATACAAAAATTACTATGACAGAGTACATACGGAAATGGATTCGCTCATTTTCAACGGCATTTTCCTGTTGTGATAAATTTTTAAGTACAATGGAATTTTATAAACAAAACCCAGAAATAAAATATCTTGCACTCGACGCCATTACTCAAGATACTTTCCGTAAATTGACAAATATTTATCAAAAATTTTCAGCGGCATTGCTTGATGATATAATCCGTGATGAATTTAAAAACTATGGCGACCCTTCAGCAATGGCGGCGTTTTTCTTCAATATGTCGATTATGTACAGCATACAAATTGGAACATACCTTTTAAATAAGAATAATTTGAATAAGGATAAGTAAATAATTTTTCAAAATTTTTGTGTGAAGGAAAATTTTTTACGGCGGCGAATTTTTTTACCAAAATTTAATCACGCTTAAAGGAGATAATATGGCGCGACAAAATATTTTCGGTACAGTTTTCGGCGTCGAAGCGGGAATGATGCAAATTGCCGTATTCCCAAATATCAGTAAAAGACGTAGCGGCGAGATTGTCGACCGCATTTTTAATTTCTACCGCAATAAAAATGTTCGGCTTGTAATGCCAGCTACAGAGGCGCGGCAATTTCGCAAGGAAGAATACGGCTTGCCCTGCGTCGAACGTGTCCACATTGACATGGCGCTATCAATCGGCGGTGACGGTACGCTTATCGGCGTTTGCAGGCGTTTTCGTGAACAAGATATTCCTGTTTGCGGAATAAATTTAGGTACGCTTGGATTTTTAGCTGACATTGAACCACGCGAACTTGAAAGCCGCTTGGGAAAAATTTTAATCGGCGATTACGTCGTAGAAAATCGCTTACTTTTAAGCGGCTACATTGCCGACGAACTTGGCGAAAAATTTTTAGGCAACGCGATTAATGACGTTGTAATTTCTAAAGGAACTTCTGCGCGGATGTTGCGAATGGAAATTTTTGTGAACGATACGCATTTGACGAACTGCAAGGCTGACGGTTTAATTGTTTCAAGCCCAACTGGATCGACGGCGTATTCATTAAGCGCTGGTGGTCCAATCCTCAACCCAAATATTCGCGCACTGATTATCATTCCGATTTGTCCACATACTTTTCAAATGCGACCGCTTGTCGTCAATGAAGATGATGAAGTACGAATTAAAGTTTACGCCAATTCCGAAATAATTGTTATGCTAGACGGTCAAGAAAATTTCAAAGTTCAGCCGAATTATGAAGTTGTCGTTAAAAAGTCTCACAATACCGTACAGATTGTAAAGTTTGCCGATAAAAATTATTACGACGTTTTGAAGGCTAAACTTTGGGGTACTGGCGGCGACTGGCACTAATTGAATTAAGAATTTAGAATTAAGAATTAAGAATGTGGAATGGATTATGAGGAAAAATTTTTTATATAAATTATTTTTGATATTGACTATAATTTTTTGTACAACTGCGCGGGCAAATGCGGCTGGCGAAAAAATTTTATTCGTACCTGTTGACGACCGCCCAATTACTTTTAATGAAACTGTCGACGTACTTCAGCAAGCTGGTTGTGAAATGATTTTGCCGCCGAAAAATTATTTTGACCGTTTCGGTAACAGTGAATCGCCTGAAAAAATTTTGGCGTGGCTGGAAAAAAATGTTTCTTCAGCTGACGCGGCAGTCATCTCATCTGATGCCATACTTTACGGCGGGCTTATCCCTTCACGTAAACACGAATTCTCCGCCGACGTTTTAAATTCCCGCCTTGAACGTTTAAAAGCTCTTCGCAAAAAAAATCCTAACTTGAAAATTTACGTCTTATGTTCATTAATGCGAACTCCTCACGAAGGCACTGAAGGTTCTATCGAAGAGCCCGAATATTACGCCCAGTACGGCAAAGATATTTTTACCGCGACTTCATTGGCTTATAAAAATGAAACAGTTGGATTGACTAGTGGCGAACGTATGGCGATGAACAATCTTTTCATAAATATTCCTACTGAAATTTTTAATGATTGGTACGAACGCCGACAAAAAAATCTTGACGCTACAAAAAAAATTCTTGACTTGACGAACGACGGCACTATTAGCTACTTAATTATTGGGCGCGATGACCATTGGGCTTTCAGTCAAACTCAACGCGAAAGTCAAGAAATAATTTCCTACGCGGAAAAAAATAATCTTACCAAAACAAAATTTCAAATGTTATCTGGCATTGATGAATTTGGCTTACTCCTTTTGACGCGAGCTGTTGACGACCTGCGCGGCAATTCGCCTAAAGTTTACGTCGACTACAACATTGGCATAGGCGCTAAAACTTTTCCAGCTTATTCCGACGAAACAGTTGGCGTTGCTATAAACAGTGAACTTTCAATCGCTGGCGGACAAATTGTCAACAATCCTAAAGCCGCTGACTTCGTCTTACTTGTCAACACTGACCCTGCAGGCGAAACTTACCACAGCCATAACGCCTTGCCTAATCAGCGCGACGAAAATTTTGACTCCAACGCGCCGCGTTACGGTACAAAATATTTTGTCGATATGGTTGAACGCTACGTCGACAAAGGTTACCCAGTTTGTGTGGCGGATATAACTTTTGCAAACGGCGCTGATAATGCCATGATGAATTTGTTGAAGGAACGCGATTTACTTTTTAAGTTGCAAGCTTACGCGGGCTGGAACACGGCGAATAATACATTAGGCTTTGTTATTGGCACGGGAATTTTGACGCGCTACATGACGCAAGAGTCTAAAGATAAACTTTTGGCAATGCGTTATCTTGATGATTGGGCGTACCAAGCGAATGTTCGAACGACGGTCGGCGATTGGATTTTCTATGAATTTCCGAATAGCGAAAAATTTTATAGCGGATTTGGCGGAAAAAATATTACTGTTGAAAATAAAATAACGGAGCTAATGCGTGAATTTGCCGCTAAAAATTTGCCGCCGTATGAATTTCTGCGCGACTTTAAAGTTAGTTGTGCGTGGAACAGAATGTTTGAAGTTGAAATAAATTTTAGTGAGTAGTAAGTAGTTAGTAGTGAATAGAATTTTTGAACTTGATGTATTTCGCGGGCTGGCGATTTTCATAATGATTGTGGTTGACGCGCCGCCTGCCTATATCTACGAAATTTTACAGCACGCGCAATGGGAAGGTTTAACGATAGCTGATATTGCCTTCCCTAGTTTTGTTTTTGCAATGGGAATGTCCGCCGCAATTTCAAGTTCGCGCAGAATTTTAACGTGGCAAAAAATTTTTCGCCGCGCAGGTTTACTTTTCGTACTTGGAATAATTTTAAATGAAACGTGGCACATTTCCGCGTACCTGTTCGATGAAAATTTTACAAGCGCCGATTTGTACAGCAACGCGATTAAACATTTTCGACTATTCGGAGTACTTCAACGATTGGCGTTGACGTACATTTTGGGAATGGCGATAACAAAATTTTTCACGAGCAACGGAAAAATTTTCATGGCGGCATTTGTACTTTTAATTGTGTCGTCAATCGGCTTTCACGTCTACGCAGAAAATCCTTTCGACGAAGTGAACAATATCAGCGGCGCACTTGATTTAATCTTCCCAACGGCGAATCACATTTACACGCCGACTGGTGATCCAGAGGGCTTGTACGGTACATTGTCTTCAACGGC
>JAFSUE010000168.1 GCA_017445435.1 Selenomonadaceae bacterium
AATCTTTTTCCTTGCTTAATCTGTCGAAATAAAAAAATGTGAAATATTTTTCACGTTCGTCAATTTTTCTTTCGGACTTTAAGTCAAGTACTAAATCAATTCGCGTCTGATATTTTTTCGCCGAATTATTTGTCAGGAAGTACCAAAAAGATTCGTTATGAAGTTCCTTTTCAATATTGTCCCACTGCAAGGCAATTTCATCCTGTTTGCGACCGTCCATACGATTGGAGCTAAGGAACATTGCCTTGACTAATTCGGCACTTGTCAGCGGAATTTTGCCGATATTCAGCCGCGTGAACATCGCGTTGCCGTCCGCCGTATCGTCTACTTCGTACCAAATAATTTTTACATTGTCCGAAAAAAGCGTGTCAAAATATCTGGCAACTTTGCGCGAATCTTTTTTTATATCAAACCAATTTTTTATCGCGGTATAAGCATTTGCCATAAAATAAAAATCTATGTACTCATCTTTATCATCCAAATTTGATTCGATATTTTGAAGAAAATCTGCGGAAGTTGTACGCGTTTGATACTCCAAAATAAATTGCGGCTCGTCACACTGCCCTTTAAAAAAAATGTACTTGTAAATCAAATATAACGTCGTCAAGCGCTGTTGACCGTCAATCACTTCAAAAAATTTTTCGCCCAACTTTTTCACTACAATCGGTTGAAGACAATAATTTTTAGATTTTTCGCCGCCTTCGCCTTTAAGATTAAAAACGTCATCAAGTAGGCGCGTAACTTCATCAGTTCCCCAGCGATAACCGCGTTGATATGCAGGGACTAAAAATTTTCCAGCAATTTCATTTACGAATTTTGTTTCTAATTTTGCATTTGACATTAAATCACTCTCCCTGTTTCAAGACGTTGTAGTTGCAATCACAAAGAGTTGGTACGCGTCCTACTTCGCGAATAAGTTTGATAATTTTTTCTTCAGTTAAAAATTTGGGACTGGACGCGCCTGCCTCATGCAAAATATTTTCGCGATGAATCGTGCCGTCAATGTCATTTGCGCCAAAGTTTAAGGCAATCTGCGCGGCAGGTACTCCAAGCATAACCCAATACGCTTTAATGTGTTTGAAGTTGTCGAGCATAAGGCGGGAAATGGCGATTGTACGTAAATCGTCCCACATTGAAGTTTGCGAAATTTGATTTTCAAGCGCGGTATTTTTCGGCAGAAATGGAAATGGAATAAAAGTTTGAAAGCCGCCAGTTTCGTCTTGCAGTTCACGAAGTTTGATTAAATGTTCGACGCGTTCATCAATCGTTTCAATGTGACCGTACAACATTGACGCATTAGTTTTCAAGCCAAGTTTATGTGCGGTACGTGCGACGTTAAGCCATTCAGCGGCAGTAGCTTTTTTCGGACAAAGTAAATTTCTCACGCGATCTGATAAAATTTCGGCGCCGCCACCAGCAATAGCTTGAAGTCCAGCTGATTTTAATTGCGTTAAAATTTTTTCGACGCTTAAACCAGAAATTTTTGCAAAGTGCGTAATTTCAACGCCAGTAAACCCTTTTATATACAGCGCGGGAAATTTTTCGTGAATCGTTTGCAGAATCGCTAAATAATTTTCAAACTTCCACGTAGGGTGTAGCCCACTGACGACGTGCAAGCCGCCCATATTTGGATCTTTCAACGCCTCTTCGACAAGTGAAATAACTTCGTCAATCGTCATTGCATACGCGCCAGTAGAATTTTCGTCACGACCAAAAGCGCAGAATTTACAACGTGCTGAACAAATATTTGTTAAGTTGACGTGACAGTTGACGTTGTAAAAAACTTTATCGCCGCAAATTTTTTTTCTTACGAAGTCCGCAAGTGTACCAATCGCCGCTAAATTTTTACAATGAAAAAGCGCGACTCCGTCATTAAAATTTAAACGTTCACCGCGCAGAATTTTTTCTTCAATAACTTTTAAATCTTCATCAATCACAAAATTTTCTCCGTTCAAAAAATTTTTTCGCATTATATCAGAAAAATTTTCGTGACACAAATTTTTAAACGATTAATCGTCAGCTTTCCGTACAGAAAAAGTTTGTATAAAATTTTTGCGCGTGATATAATTTTTTGAAATAGAAAAAATTTTGGAGGTGTATCATGGCTGATACTTCAGTTAGTTATAAATGTCCCAACTGCGGCGCACCGTTGACATTCATTCCTGGCAAGCAAACTATTACTTGCGAATATTGCGGAACGGAATTTGAGGCGGCGGCGATTGATGAAATGTTCCAAGCTAAACGTGAACTTGCCGCTAGAGCGCAGGAAGCACGCGAAGCTAAATGGGATACTGAAAATGCTGGCGCTGAATGGACAGATGATGAGGCGGCGGCGCTTAAAGCGTTTACCTGTTCAAGTTGCGGCGCGGAAATTGTTTGTGACGAAAACACTATGGCGACGGAATGTGTTTATTGCGGCAACCCGACAATGATTCCCAAACGTTTCGACGGCGCTTTAAAGCCTGACTTAATCATACCGTTCAAAAAAACTAAAGAAGATGCCGTTGCCGCGCTGAAAAAATTTTATGAAGGGCGCTGGCTACTTCCCAGCAACTTCACTGCCAATAACCGCGTCGAAGCTATTCAGCCTATGTACGTACCTTTTTGGCTTTTCGACTCAACCGTTGACGCGCAGGCAGAATTTAAAGCGGCTATCATTCGCATTTACGACACTGCTAACGAAACGGTCACTGAAAGACGCGTTTATAATTGTCAACGCGCTGGCAAAATGCAGTTTATGAAAATTCCTGCTGACGGTAGCAAGAAAATGAATGATGATTTTATGGACAGCATTGAGCCGTTTAACTACAATGAACTTGTCGAGTTCAACACCGCTTACTTGACGGGCTATCTTGCTGACAAGTACGACGTTAGCGCGGAAGAATGTACCGAGCGCGTCAATAAACGTATGGAGAACAGCGCCATTGCCGTCTTGAAAAGTTCAGTTGACGGTTACGACGAATGCGAAGTTGAAGATTACGCCGTAGTAAAAGATATTGGCAAGGTGCTTTACGCAATGGTGCCAGTTTGGATTTTGACGACGCGCTATAACGATAAGCCGTACACTTTCATGATGAATGGACAGACAGGCAAAGTTGTCGGTTCACTTCCCTACAGCTTTGGTAAATCTTTATTGTATCCCGCCGTTTTGACGTTAGTTTTAATTCCGATAATTTACTTTTTAATACTGGCGCTGTCTTAGTTGGAGGGCTGAAAGATGATGAAAAAATTTTTCGCCTTCGTGACGCTGATATTTTGTTTGAACTTTACGGTAGCTTTTGCCGCGAATGAAAATTATGATGATTACGGCGATTATGTTGACGACGTACAAAAAGTTCCTATTGCCGTAGAAAATCCTGTATCGATTGTTGACACGTTGCGCCTTCTCCAACCTAATGAAGTTAGCGCCTTGACGAAAAAAATTCAGCAGGTTGAACAGAAACATCAAGTTAGAATCGGCATTGAATTTTTAAAAAATACTCACGGTCAAAATATTGTTGATACGGCAAATTCACTCCTTGACAGAAATTTTCTTGGCGAACCTAACGGCGGAATTTTACTGCTTGTCGTAATGGATTCGCGCAAGTGGCGCATTGCTACTGATGCCGTAATGCGCAATAGAATTTCCGATTTAGCTACAGAAGAAATTGCAACAAGCTTTGTCGACAAGCTGACTAACGGCGATTATTACGGCGCGTGCAACAGCTACATTGACGGCGTTGATAAATGTTTGACGTACTACGAAACAAATGGTACGCCTTACGATCCGTCACAAGGAATTGATTCAAGTGCGTTAATAGTTTCCATTATAACGGCAATTATTTTAAGCGCGATATTCCGTACCATGTTAATTAGTTCCATGAGCAACGTACAGCAAGCTACAACTGCTGGCGAATATCTCAATCGTGACAGCGTAAAAATTACTGATAAAAATGATACGTACCTTTTCACGAATGTTTCACGGCGTCGAAAATCTAAATCACGCGGCAGTAGCGGCAGTGGTAGAGGTGGCGGAGGAGGTCACGGCGGCTCTGGCGGTAGCTTTTAACGCTTTTTAATCGTCATTCGTTGCAAAAAAAATCACCGAAAAGCGCAGAGAACTCCCACAACTTTAGGCGTGGGAGTTTTGACTTTTGGAATTAATTTGTAAAAATTATAGAGTGTAATAGTTTTTCAAATTTATGATTGGTATCATTTTTGAAAAACTATTTTTTATTCATGGTGTCAAGTTTAACATTCTTAGAAAATGCATTAACAAAGAAAAAGTAGAAACGCTTGGAATAAATTTTCTTAGAATAAAAAATTTTTAAGAGTTAAGATATTCTTTTTGTTCGTCCGTCAATTCGTCAATCGCAACGCCAATAGCCGCCAATTTAATTTCTGCAATTTCTTTGCTGACATCTGCAGGAATGAGATGAACTTTCTTTTCAAGTTTAGCGTGATTGTGGAGAATGTAAGCAATGCTAAAAAATTGTACCGCAAAGCTTAAATCCATAATTTCAGCTGGGTGACCGTCGCCCGACGCTAAATTGACAAGTCGACCTTGCGCCAAAAGATAAATTTTCCGTCCGTCTTTCTGCAAAAATTCTTCGACGTTAGCGCGTACAGTTTTCCTGCTGACAGATAAATTTTCAAGTTGCGGAATGTTGACTTCAACGTCAAAATGTCCCGCGTTAGCTAAAATCGCTCCGCTTTTCATCAGTGGATAATGTTCAGCCGTGATAACGTCTTTATTGCCCGTGACTGTTAAGAAAATATCGCCAACTTTCGCCGCGTCTTTCATCGGCATTACGCGGAAACCGTCGAATACGGCCTCAATGGCTTTAATCGGATCAACTTCCGTGACAATGACATTTGCGCCGAGACCTTTAGCACGCATTGCCGCACCTTTGCCGCACCAGCCGTAGCCCGCAATGACAACATTTTTTCCTGCAACGACAAGATTAGTTGCACGCATAATTCCTTCCCACGTCGATTGCCCTGTACCGTAGCGATTGTCGAAAAGATATTTGCAGTAAGCGTCATTCGCCGCAACTACTGGAAAGACAAGTTCACCGCGACTTTCAAGCCCGCGCAGTCTATTAACGCCAGTCGTAGTTTCTTCTGACGCGCCTAAAATTTTGGGGATAGCGTCACGCCGTTTAGTATGAATCAAGCTGATAATGTCGCCGCCGTCGTCAATAACAAGTGTCGGTTCAAAGTCAATCGCTTTATTCAAATATTCGTTGTACTCTTCATCAGTGCAAGCGTGTTTAGCAAAAACTGTCACACCACGTTCAACCAGCGCGGCGGCAACGTCATCTTGCGTCGAAAGTGGATTGCTACCAGTCACTACAACTTCCGCGCCAGCATTTTTAAAAACTTCCGCCATGTACGCAGTTTTAGCCTCAAGATGAATCGTGATTGAAAGGCGTTGACCTGCGAAAGGTTTTGACACGGAAAATTCTTTTTCAATCGACGCCATGACGGGCATAAAATTTTTTACCCAGTTAATTTTGTCGTGACCACTTGGCGCTAATGAAATGTCTTTGATGATTGAGTTCAATTTAAAGTCCTCCATTTTAGGTTTTAGGAAATTTTCCTACTTCCTACTTTCTTAAATCTGAAATGTTCCATTTAACGGCGTGACGGAAATTAAGCCGTGATTAACCGCGTGAATGTCTGTACCTTCGCCGCCGTCGCTGTCAAAAATTTTGCCGCGTACTTCAAAAAAATTTTTACCGTCGCTATTTTCTTGAGTGACAAACGCATTAAGATAATCACGCTTGCCGAGTCGCACGGTTTTAAATTCAGCTTGACCTGCGCGGAACTTTTTGGGAAAGTTTACGTTGTGAAAAAAAATTTCGCCACGTGCAAACTGCACGGAAAAATATTTTTCAGTTTCAAAGGCGGCTTGCTCAAAAGAAATTTCGGAATGAATGTCAAGTGAAACGGCAAGCGCTGGAATTTCATGAAGGTAGCCTTCCAATGCCGCGCCGACCGTTCCAGAATATAAAACGTCCGTTGCAAGATTCGCGCCGTGATTTATGCCTGAAATTACCGCGCAGATTTTTTTATCAACGTCAAGCGCTTCAAGATAAAATTTCACACAATCGGTAGGCGTACCGTCAACCGTCCATGTTTCAAAATCGGAATTTGTCACGCGCTTATATTCAAGTCTTCGTCCCAACGTCAACGCATGAGCCATTCCACTTTGTTGACGCATTGGCGCGGCGATCGCTACTTCAAAATTTTTTCTAAGCGCATTAGCCATTGCCCAAAGTCCAACGCCGTCAATTCCGTCGTCATTGCTAATTAAAATTTTTTTCATTTAATCCCCCTAAAAATTATTCAGCATAATTTATCTGTTTTTTTACTGGAAGTCAACAACTTTTATTCGCTTGACGTAGTACCAGTACGCCAGCAACAAAAATATCATCGTGATAAACCAGCTGATACCGTAAACTGCCATAAGTGAATCGTAAGTTGGAATTTTTGCAAAGACTGTGAATACCCAAGTTATTCGTACGCCGCAGACACAAACTAAAGTTATTAGCGCGGGTGCAAGCGATATTCCGTAGCCGCGCAGAGCTCCCGACACAATTTCCATGACGACGCTAATAATTTCTGGCGCGATTATGTACCACAATCTTATAACGCCCAATCTTACAACTTCGCTGTCTTCGTTAAAAAATCGTACAAGTTGTTCATCAAAATATAAAATCGTCGCGGATAAAATTAACATTAAAAGCACGTTGATTTTTAACGCCGTCCACGTCGCCTGTTTGCAACGCGGCAAATTTCCTGCGCCGTAATTTTGGCTGACAAAAGTTGTAGCCGCCTGTCCAAATCCCATTGTCAAGCAGAAAACATTTATTTCAACCGTGAATGCCGCCGCGCTTGCCGCCATTGCATCTGGACCAAGTGTATTTATCGCCGCTTGTATTAGCAAATTTGACAGCGAAAAGACCATACCTTGAATGCCTGCAGGTAAACCGATTCTTACAATTTCTTTCAAGCAAGCTTTATCGATATTTTTTTTGTCGAGCCGTAACCGTACCAGTCCCGCCGAATGTAAGAGCGTGTAAAATAAAATTGCCGCGCTAACTGCATTTGAAATTGTCGTCGCCCAAGCTACGCCGTTAATGCCTAAATCAAATTGCGTGACGAAAATTAAATTTAGCGTGATATTCAGCAAACTTGCAACTGCCAGCGCGATTAATGGAGTTTGCGTGTCGCCTTTGCTACGGAAAATTGCCGCCTCAAAATTGTATATGCTAATGAACGGCAGACCCAGTACGTAAATTCGCAGATAAACTTCCGCCATTGGTGCAACTGCCTTCGGTACGGCAAGCAGTTCAAAAATTGGATTGACTAAAATTTCAGCTACCGCGCAGATTCCGACGCCCATAATTATTGACAAGAAAAAAGCCGTCCGTATCGAGTCACGAACGCGATTTAATTTTTTAGCGCCGATAAATTGCGCGATGACGACGTTAGCGCCTAAACTTAAGCCCATTAGCAGACTGACTAGCAAGCCGACTGTTGAAACATTATTTCCTACGGCGGCTATTGCATTTTTGCCGACGAATTGTCCGAGTACTGCAACGTCCGCCGTATTGAAAAGTTGTTGCATGACGCCAGTTAATGATAGCGGCAACGCAAACAAAATTATTTTGTCCCATAATGAGCCGTTTAGCATATCAATTTCGCGGCTTAATTTTATTTTGAACATCTTTATTTTAATTAGGAATTAGGAATGCTTAATGCGTAATTGAATTATGAATTGAAATTTTAACAAAATTTTTAAAGGTTTAAAGCTAATTCAGCCTAAATTCGTGAACAACATTTTTCAAGCCATTTGACAATTCAGTTAAAGCTTGGCTATTTTCAGAAATTGTCATGACGCCGCCAGCTTGTTCCGCCGTAGCAATGGAAATTGTTTCAACTTCCTTGACAATTTCATCAGACATATCAGCGGCTTGTTCTGTACGCTCAACAATATTTTTCATCGGTTCAAGCAAATTGTTAATAACTTTCATAACGGTCAAGGAATTTTCTTCCGCAGTACGAATCATCGTAACAATTTCTTGGAATGAAACGCCTGTCGTCTCAACGTTGCCGCGTCCCTGTTCAACACGACTTCTGCCAATCTCCATAGCTTGAACGGCGTTTTCAGTTGTAACTTGAATAGTTTCAATTATCGCGCCAATTTTTTCAACGGCATTTTGTGATTCTTCAGCAAGTTTTCTAACTTCATCAGCTACAACTGCAAAACCGCGCCCAGCTTCACCAGCTCTAGCCGCTTCAATCGCCGCGTTAAGTGCAAGCAAATTTGTTTGACCAGCGATATTTGAAATTGCTTCGACGATTGAGCCAATCTCTTTAGAATTTTCGCCCAGTTCACGAACAATTTTTGCAGACTCTTGAACAGCCTTTGCAATGTCATTCATCTGTTTAACGGTTTCAACGGCAATTTCGCTACCACGTGCCGCGTGTTGTGCAGTACTTTGAACGCTAGCTAAACCATTTTTCATAGCGGAAACGGCTTTTTCAACTTCGCCTTCCATATTGTGAACGTGTGACTTTGTCTCAACTAAATTTTCCTGTTGCTTAAGCGCGTTATCAGTGACAGTAGCAACGGACATTGCAACGCTTTCCAAACTTTTCGCGGAATTGGCAAAGTTTATATTCAATTCTTCAGCGTCTTTTGA
>JAFSUE010000169.1 GCA_017445435.1 Selenomonadaceae bacterium
TCGTACCGACAGCAGAAATTTTTCCGTCGACAATCAGCACATCAGCAACGCCGTTAAATTTATTCGCAGGGTCAATCACGCGCCCGCCTTTTATTAGCAAAGAATTTTTTTCAATCATACCATTCACCATTTTTATGAATTCTCAATTCTACATTCTTAATTCTGAATTCTTAATTCCATTCGCGCCCGCCCTTTAATCAAAAGTTCGCTCATAAATTTCCTCCACTGTTCAACTTATCGACAAGTTCCACAAGATATTTTTTCGCCGCCGTCATATTTTTATCTTCATCATCTGAATCAAATGTTTGTAAAGTAGCAACAGCGCTGTAACCGTTCTCGGGATAATAGATTTCTTCATTACATTGCGCTACCACTTGAACTGATGGATAGCGTTTTTCAATATAAATATATATGATAGACGCTGTATTAACTGCAACGGTGCTGGTTTCGTTCATTAAAAATTTCATACGAGTACTTCACCTCCGCATAAAGTTAAATTTAAAAGCGCCATTCGTACTGCGACGCCATTTGTAACTTGGTCATGTATTGCGGAATGTTTACCGTAAGTGACGGCGTTTGAAATTTCCAAGCCTTTATTCTGCGGACCTGGATGTAAAATTAAAACGTCATCTTTAGCCAACTTCAAGCGCTCATCGTTAATGCCAAAAACTCTTGCATATTCACGCGGCGAAGGAAATAAACCTGCCTGTTGACGTTCAAGCTGTATTCGCAAAACGTTTATCACGTCAGCATTTTTAATCGCGTCTTCAACATTATCATGAACTTGTACGCCGTCAAATTCAAAGTAGCGCGGCAATAAAGTTTTTGGTCCTGCTAAATGAACTTCCATTCCCATTTTAGTCATACCGAAAACGTCAGACCGTGCAACGCGGCTGTGCAAAATATCGCCGACAATCGCTACTTTCAAGCCTTCAAGCCGCTTTTTAAATTGTTCAATCGTAAATAAATCTAAAAGCGCTTGTGAAGGGTGAGCGTGTGCGCCGTCGCCAGCATTTATGATAATCGCCTTGATGACTTTCGACGCATATTCCGCCGAGCCTTCCGCCTTGTGACGAATGACTACCGCGTCAACGCCCATTGCCTCGACCGTCCGCAAAGTGTCACGTAAACTTTCGCCCTTGACAATGCTTGAAGTTGAAGCGTTGATACTTATAACGTCCGCGCCAAGATATTTTCCAGCCAGTTCAAATGAAGTCCGCGTCCTAGTCGACGGTTCGCAGAAAAGATTTATTATCGATTTCCCGCGCAGATTCGGCAACTTTTTCACGTCGCTGCAAACAACTTTCTTCATAATTTTAGCGGCGTCTAAAACTCCGCGAATTTCAGCAGACGTAAAATTTTCAAGCCCAATTATATTTCTTTCACAAAAATGTATTTCCGAAGGTTTATCCAAATTAGCCCCTCCTCCTGTCAAGCTGATTCAAATTAACGCCGTCTTTCCACGTCAACGCCCAGCCTTTTAAGCCGTCGTCACGTTCAAGAAATTCCCAAACTTCGACGCCTAAATTTGTATTTGTCGGTTCGCCTTGATATTCGCCCCAAGCCTCTGCAACATTCGGCGTAATAAAATTGCTTATGTTTTCTGCGCTAAGATTCCAAACGTGACCTTTGTTGTACAAGCCAAGATACCCTCTACCTAACGGCATGAGCAAGTAAACAAAATCGCCTTCATTAAGCGTTGCGCGAAATTCGCCTTTAGGTGACGCGGCAACTTGTATTGTACGCAAAATTTTAACGGCGTGCGAAGTAGCTTTTGTAAAAGTTATGCTTGAAGTTCGCGTGACATTATCGCCTGCCTGCAAAGTTGCAATTACTTGAGGACTGCGCGGCAAGTTGTGAAGGTTAATTTCGGTGTTGACGGTGTATTTTGCGTAATTTCCAGCGTCACTGTCACCAGGTACCATGTCCCTAACTTCGTACACATCAGCATAACATTTCGCCGAAGAAATTAGCAGGAACGTTGCAATTATCGCTACAAAAAATTTTTTCATTTCAATTTCTCCATTTCGTCAATTAGGACGTGTTGATTAAGTGGAAGTTTTAATTTTAAATTTTTTTTTAAATCTACTTTTTCTTTGACGCAAAGAAAAAGTAGCAAAAAGAAAACACTGCGGCACTTTTTCTAATTAGGAATTAGGAATGCTTAATGCTTAATGTAAACGCTATCATTCCTCATTACGCATTAAGCATTACGCATTAACTAACGGCGCTGAAATGCCGCTTTATTACCACCATTTTTTTACTTTGAAGGCACTACTCAATTATTCAACACCACCTAAAAAGGACTGCCAACTATATCAAAGTTATTTAAAAATTCGCCGTCTTTTTGCGCCAACGCCCAGCCAGCTGTACCGTCAGCTTTTTTTATACAATCCCACGTATTAACCGATAAACCTTGATTGGTAGGGCTACCTTCATATTCGCCCCACGCCGTCGGCATATCAGCTTTACCCCAAA
>JAFSUE010000170.1 GCA_017445435.1 Selenomonadaceae bacterium
TCTATTTACAACTTCGCCGTCAACTGTTACACGTCCCGCCGTTATAAAATTTTCCGCTTCACGTCGTGACATTAAACCTGCGCGGCTTATCAATTTTTGTAAGCGCTCTTCGCCCAAAATTTTCACCTACTAATTTTTTACTGGAATTTTATTGAATACGTTGTAAAGTCACCATTGGAAAAAAAAGGAGCGCGAAAGGATAATACTTTTGCGCCAAAAGAAAAAGTATATCTAAAAAAATTAAAACTTAATCAACACTACTTAGTAATTCAAAATAAAAATTCCACGACTCAGTAAGCTAATGCGCCCATTGCCGCCGTAATTGGAATTGTCATAAACCACGCTTTAACCATATTTTGAGCCACGCCCCAACGTACCGCGTTCAATCGTTTAGCCGTACCGACTCCCATAATTGAGCCGCTTACAACATGCGTAGTTGAGACAGGCAAGGTTAAAAGCGTCGCGCTAAAAACAACCATAGATGAATTTAAATCTGCCGCAAAACCACTTGGCGGTTCCAACTTGAAAATTTTTCCGCCGACCGTTTTTATTATTCGCCAACCACCAGTTGCCGTTCCAAGTGCCATTGCCGTTGCGCACAAAACTTTTACATACATGGGGACTTCAAATTCCGCGATAAAGCCGCCGCTGAAAAGTGCAAGCGTAATTATGCCCATTGATTTTTGCGCGTCATTCGATCCGATTGAAAATGCGATTGCCGCCGCCGAAAAGATTTGCATTTTGCGGAATTTGTCATTGATAAAATGCGGCGAAAATTTTTCAAACGCTCGAAAGATTATATTCATGATAATTATTCCCGTGACGAAGGCGATTGCTGGCGAAGCAACTAGAGCAATGAAAATTTTTCCTATGCCGTACCAATTCAAGCCGTTCATTCCGACGGAAATTAAAACTGCACCGATTAAGCCGCCAATAAGCGCATGTGATGAACTTGACGGAATGCCAAAGTACCACGTCAACAAATTCCAAGTAATTGCGCCGATAAGCGCCGCGATAATAATCTTTTCGTCAACAATGCTAGCCGAGCTTACAATATCGCCGCCGATTGTCTTTGCAACGCCCGTTGAAACCATCGCGCCAATAAAATTTAAACTTGCCGCCAGTATTATTGCGTAATTAGGATAAAGCGCACGCGTATTTACGGAAGTTGCTATAGCGTTCGCCGTATCGTGAAAGCCGTTAATGAAGTCGAAGACTAACGCTAAAATTATTACTGTGAAGATTAAATATTGAAGTTCAAGCATATTTCATTACCGCGCCGCGAATCATATCGCCGATTTTCTTGCAATGGTCAAGCGTCCTTTCAATATCTTCAACAATATCTTTCCACTTAATCAAGTGCATAACAGCTTTACTCGCGCCATGTTCACGCGCCGCAATTTCGGTTATCTCAAATAAAATTGAAATATCTTCACGGTAAACTACGTCGCCTTTGTCTTCGTACATGTCAATTTTATGGACTGCATCAAGCATCGCGCGTTGATTGGCTTTCATATCAGACATAAGGCTAAAGGCGTGGACAAGTTCCCGCGTACTTTCGACAAGCAAGCCAGTTAAAGTTTTGCTTTTTTCGGTGGCATGCCCTGCGCGGTACATAATAATTCTTTGTAAGGCGTCGTGGAGCATATCAACGCCAGTTGCCAATTCGCCAGCTATTGAGTAAATATCTTCGCGGTCAATCGGCGTAATAAAGCTTAAATTCAGCTTTTCAATAATTCTTTCGTTGACTTTATCGGCGGACGATTCAAGCCCTAAAATTTCGTCGACACGTTCAACAGATTTATTCGGGTCACGAATAATTTCATCAAGCAGACTTGCGCCTAAGTGAAAATACTTTGCATTTTGTGTAAATAAATCGAAAAACTCCGTGTCTTTACGCGAAAAGTTAAACATTCTTGGAAACCTCAATAGCGCGTTTCATTTTCGTAGCGACGCCAGGAATTTTTTCAAGCGGCGTTGAACAGGCGGCAAACCGAATACCGTATTGCAACGGTACGGCGTAAATTAAGTCTTTGTGCAGTTCGTTGCAGACGGCTACAGGATTTTCAGCAGGCACGGCGATAAAAAATCCGCCTTTGTACGGGACGATTTTTAAGCCGCAATTTTTAGCTTCGTCGACAAAAACTTCTGCGCGGCGCTTAACCATATTCCTAAGTTTAGTTTGGTCTTGCTCCAATTCGGCAGTAAAATTTTTATCTTGGAAAATTTTTGTGCAGAGAACTTGTGCGCCGTTGTTAATGTTCGACCAAATGGCGCGGCAAGAATATTTATTTGTATCGTCAAATTCTTTGATAACGTGTTGATTCGGCGAAAAGGCGGCAAGTGCGCCAGTACGTTGACCGTAAAGCGCGTAGCTTTTCGACATACTGAAAGAAACTAACGTCAACACATTGGCTGGCAAGTCACCAAATTTGTCAAAGAAACTCCACGCTACAGATTTTTCCGCCGCAAAGTCAATGTACGCAATATCGACAAGCAAAGTAATTTTTTTATCCTTAGTGGCTTTAGCTTTTAAAATTTCTATAACGTTGTCCCATTCGTCACTGCTTAAAGCGTAGCCAGTAGGATTATGCGCGGGCGTGTTTAAAATTATCAGCAATGAATTTTGCGTCGTCAAAAGATTTTCAACTTTATCGGCAAAATCTTTTACGTTAAACGCCGTCAATTCGTCATTGAACAGCTTGAAATATTCAATGCGCTTGCCAGTCTCCGCGCAGATAATTTTGTAGTTGCCCCAGCACCAATCGGAAGTTAAAACGGCGTCGCCGCGTTCAGCGTAATTTGCAACGGCGTGATGAATTGCGCCAGTACCGCCAGCCGTAGCAACTGCGCTGAAGTAGCCGTCATAATTCGCGTGACTGAAGATAATATTTTTTACGGCGTCGATAAAGTCAGCGTTGCCAGAAAGTGCCGCGTAAGCTGTAAATTCCGTCATTTTCATTGAGCGGAAAATTTTTTCAACGGTCGGCATTACAGAAAGTTTGCCGTCTTCGTTCAAAACTACGCCGATTGTAGCGTTAGTGACTTTATCTTTGCCGTGTTCAAGAATTGCCGCCTTGCAAGCGGAATTTGCCGCGAAAATTGGATCGTACAAAGTTCTATTGACGGCGTGACTTGCCGCCATGGTGTTTATCATTTATTTATAACCTCTTTTCAAAATTTTTTACGAAAACATTGAAACAGTAGGGGCGCACAAGGACGTGCGCCCGCCCGCGCAAATCGCGTGATGCGATTTCTGCGGGCATGTTTTCTTTTGCTTCTTTTCTTTTGCGCCAAAAGAAAAGAAGTTTATCAATAAAAATATAAAAAAATTTAAAGTTAAAATTTAAAAACAATCACTACTCACTAAAAAATTCGTCGTGAATGGCGTTGACAGCTTCGGTAAGTTGGGAACCCTTAATTAAGCAAGAAACGCTAATTTCCGACGTGCTGATTATGTCAATGTTAATTCCAGCTTTAGCAAGTGCGCCAAACATTTTTGACGCTACACCAGGACTACCGACCATTCCCGCGCCGACGATTGAAACTTTTGCGACATCTTCTTCAACTAAAACTGTCGTTGCGTTAATATCTTCAGAAACTTTATCAATAACTTTTTTAGCTTCTGCCAAGTCAGTTTGTTCAATCGTGAAAACAATATCTGTAATATTTCGTTCAAGGTTACGGATACTTTGTACAATCATATCGACGCTGAAATTATCTTTTGCCAGCGCTGAAAAAATTCTATGCGCGATACCTGGTTGATTGTCGACGCCGAGAATAGCAACTTTCGCAACTTTTTGGTCGTGCGCCACGCCGCGAATTTCAAAATAATTATCTTCCATAGTGTACGCCTCCCTGATAACCGTACCGATTTTGTCATTAAACGTTGAGCGGACGTGAATGGGAATGTTGAAGTAGTAGCCCATTTCGACTGAACGCGGTTGCATAACGCCAGCGCCTAGCCGTGCCATTTCCAACATTTCACGGTAGGTAATTTCTTTCATCTTACGAGCGCCTTTGACAATTCGCGGGTCAGCTGAATAAATTCCGTCAACGTCAGTAAAAATTTCGCATTCGTCAGCTTTAAGTGCGCCAGCCAATGCAACAGCTGATGCGTCCGAACCGCCGCGCCCTAAAGTTACTGGATCGCCAAATTTATCTGCGCCTTGAAATCCTGCTACGACGACGATATTTCCCTTGTCAAGTTCTTCAAACACGCGGTCTGGTTTTATGTTTAAAATTCTGCCCTTCGTATGGACGGAATTTGTTTTCATACCGACCATTGCGCCAGTCAAAGAAATTGCAGGATGTCCCAACTTTTGAAATGCCATTGCCAAAAGTGAAATGGAAACTTGTTCGCCAGTCGTCAAAAGCATATCCATTTCCCGAAGGTACGCCGCTTTATATGGGTGTTTGTCAATTCCTTCCGCTAAGGTTATCAGATTGTCTGTCGAATCGCCCATTGCAGATACGACTACTACAATTTTATCGTCAGGCTTTTTCTCGCTTAAAATTCTTTCTGCCACCGCTAAAATTTTTTCCGTCGTCGCAACTGAACTGCCGCCGAATTTTTTTACAACGAGTGCCAATTTTTAATCACTCCTTCAAATTAGCCTGTAACTAGTAGCTGGTAGGATTTTTTTACAAGCTACACGCTACAAGCCACCAGCTAATTAGGCATTGTAGCAAAGAATTTATCTGCCGTCAAAAATTTTGCATTGTATACAGTAATTTTAATTTTAGTGAGTAGTCAGTAGTCAGTAGTTAGTAGTTAGTAGTTTTTCATTACGCATTACGCATTCCTCATTACGCATTAAAAATGTTTTCTTCCCAAATATAATTACCGCTGAAATTTCCCTTACTGCGCGGGTCATCATCTTCAGCGATACAATGACCGTTGGCAATGTACAAGTAAGCATCTTTCGTACCTGCGCGGAAAAACATTCCAGCTATCAGCCCAAAGGCAATTCCCGTGTGACCGACAAAATTTATTTCGTGACGCTTGCAAAGTCGAGCCGTGCTTTTGCCGTCAATTTGGTATTCGCCAAGTCCGTATGAAAGCATAACTCCGCCGTAAGTGTCGCCATTATTTTTTTTCGCGTCGAAAATCCATTGCGGCTTGAACATTTCAGCTAAACTTTCTTCAGTCAAAATTTTTCGTCCGTGATACTTGCCGCCGTTCAAAATCATTTCCATTGCGTGAGTAAGCTCCTCAAAGGAAATTAGCAAGCCGCCTTGTGGTGAAAAAATTGTGGCGTTCGTACCAACTTCATAATCATTCAAATTGTACGTGCCACAAAAATTTTCTGCGTATGCGTTTTGTAGGTAAATTGTTTCCCGCGCAGGTTGTCGCGAATAATCATCAGCCTTGCCATACCACGCGCCAAATTCGTCCCAAATTCCAGCTGAATTTTTCTTTTGATACGTCGTACCGAGCAACTCAAAATCTTTACGCGGCAAATTCCCTACAACATAATCTGCGCGTGTTTCAAGTTGCGCCAAAATATTTTCGCGCTGATAAATATCGAAACGCTTGCCAGTCACCGCCTCAATAATCGTACCTAAAATGCCGTAGTTCAAATTGCAGTAGCTAAAAAATTTTTCAGGCGGTTCAATGCCAAAATGTGCGCCGTCTTCATAAAATTTTCCACGCGGCGTAAAAAATTCTTGCAGACCAAATTTCGGCGGAATGCTATAAATTTTCCCGTCACGAATCGACGACGTATGACTTGCCAACATTCGCGGCGTAATTTTAATTTCAGGGTAGCGCGGATTGCGTAGGGAAAAATTTAAATACGTGCTAACGTCTTCGTCCAAATTTAATTTGCCTTGCTCAATAAGTTGCAAAATTGTAAAAATCGTGAACTGTTTAGAAAGTGACGCGACGCGGAATTTTGTATCACGAGTGACTGGCAATTTTTTTTCGCCCAACTTACGGTTGCCAAAAAAATTTGCGTAAGTCTCCTCGCCGCCTTTGTAAATTATGACGCCAAGTCCAGGAACTTTTACGCCGCTATCGCCGATTAACGCGGAAAATTTTTCATCTAAATTTGCGTTTAAACGATTCATTTTAAATTAGCTTTTATTTTCAATATAAGCTTGCGTGAAGTACGGAACATTTTGTGATTCGTTGAACTCACCGTAAGCACGACGACTTACAGCTAAAATCGGCGGCGATTGAATGCGCTTTGCAACAGCCATTCCCGTGAAAAGTTTCCACCAGCGCTCCAAGTCTGCAGTAAAATCTTTTTGCGTAGGAAAATATTTTTCAACTAAGCCGCGTTCACAGCCAATTTCATCTTCAAGCGTTCCCGCCTTGTACCAATTCAAAATATCTTCAGGCGTCTTTAAATCTTCGACGAAGGCGCGGAATAAATAATCGTGGTACGGATACTTCAACGGATCGCCTTTGCCTTCGTCAACATTTTGTGCAGTAGAAAGTTCAGCACTCGGCACAATGTCAATAATTCCCTGCGGAATGACTTCACTTTCATAAATTACATCGTTTAAATAATTTGCCAGCGCGTAAATTTGGAACTTCCACAAGTCAGCAAGTGCGCAGAGAAAACCAGCTTCGTCGCCGTAAAGTGTCGCGTAACCGACGGTAGTTTCAGCCTTATTCGCATTGCAGGTAAAGACGCCGCCGACTGCCGCCGCTATCGCCGCTAAAATTCTGCCGCTCCTGTCACGCGCTTGAATATTTTCCTTCACGAAGTTTGAAATATTAATGTGGGAAGTTCTACCAATCCTTGAAAACGACGTATCTTTCAGCTGATTGACGGTGTAGTCAACAGATTCTTGAATGGGTACGACGGCGTAATTACAGCCAAGATTTTTAGCAAGCTGTTCACTCAAACTTTTTGTCGTAGCTGAATTAAAAACGCTAGGCATATTGACAAGATAAACATTTTCTGCGCCTAAAATCCTTGTGTAAAGTGCGGCGGCAACTGCTGAATCAATCCCGCCAGAAATTCCAATGACGACTTTTGAAATTTTAAGCTGTTCAAGAAATTTTTCGACGCCGTAGAAAAGGGCGCTGTAAATTTCGTCAATCTCTTCATTATCGGCAAGTTCAAGCGCGGGAAAGTTATTAACTTCATCAAGGTCAATGACGCTTAAATTTTCTTCGTAAGGTTCAATGCCATGAACAATTTCGCCGCGTGAATTGTAAACCGTGCTGTTGCCGTCGAAAGTGTAAATAACTTTGCCGCGATTTTGAATGCCGACAGCGTTGACGTAAACTATTGGACAGTTTGAAGAACGCGCCTCTTCAGAAAGTTTTTTGTCATGAATTTTTTCTAGACCAATTCTGAATGGCGTTGACGCAATTTCTACGCGAAAATTTAAGTTGCGAAAATAATTTTTCGACTGAACAAGTTTACCTTTACGCGCAACTAAAATTTCACCGTCGAAGTTGCCAAAAATTATTGTAATTTTTTTACTTGAAGCGATAATTTTTTCATTGAAAAATTTACAATCGCTTACAAAACTTTCCTGTTGCAAAGTGTCACCGATAAACATTCCCGATACAGCCATTGCGGGAAAAATTACAACGTCGGCACTTTGATCTTTAGCTTGTTCGACGTAACGCAAAATTTTTTCAGCGTTAGTAGCTGGTTGACCCGCCGCAATTTCAATTTGAGCTAATGCAACTTTCAAAGATTTTCTCTCCTCATTAAATAAATTTAAATTGATTATGACACAAAAAAATTTTTCAATGAAAACTTTCATTGAAGGGGTTCAATTTTTCATCAAAGCAAGTCCAATCGCGCAGGCAATTATCCCTGTTGAAAATGTTAAAATGATATTTAGCACGGCTGAAAAAATATTTCCACTTTGAAATAAATTCACCGTCTCTATGGAAAATGAAGCCAACGTCGAAAAGCCGCCTAAAAATCCTACCGCAAAAAATATTCTCCAAACTTCGGATACTTCATTCAACTTCCCAATGAAAAAGCCTGTTACAATTCCAATTAAAAAACTGCCTAAAATGTTTACTGCCAACGTACCAATCGGAAAATTTCCCAGCTTACCCGCTAATTGCGTCGTCACGAAGTACCGCGACATTGCACCAAGTCCGCCGCCTAAAAATACTACAAAAATTTTCAGCAATCTTTACACCTTCAAAACTTTTAGCCGTACAAATTAAACTGTTTAACTTTTTTTCTGCAAACGTTTTCTGTAATCAAAAATCATATCAAATAGCCCTGTGAACGCGATTATTTCTAGGAACATAAAATTTAAAATCACTACCACAAAAATTATTCTGCGTACAAATTTTGAAATGTTGTACCTATCAGCGATGAATGATAACAGCGATAATCCCTGCGTCAAGCCGATTAATGCCGCGAAGAATAGCGCGTTGACTGATACAAAGTGCAAGCCGCCTGACTGCCAAGACTCACTCCAATAAATTCCTAGTGCAGAAAATGCCGCTAAATATAAAAATGCTATTGGAAATCTCCACTGCGCGAATGGCGGCAACGGTTCAGCAAATTTCATCTTCAACTTTTTGAAAATCCACTTCGCTATACAGTAACTGCCCACCGTATTTATCAGCGCCACGAAAAATAAAATTATCGGCGTCAACAATCCAATCAACCGCGCTATCGGCTCAATCATAGTTTTTGAGTAGCCGATAGTTTCAGGGTCGACGCCCATTTCTTCATAAAATTTAAATGATTGGTCGAACGATTCACGAATTATTTGCATATTTTCGCCGATTAAGTCAACGCCCATTATTCCCATGAACATAACTAACATGACAATCTGCGCGGCAAATGACATAGCTAAAGTTGGAACTAAACATTTCACGGCGCTAAATCCACGTCGTAAACATTCGCCAAGTACCAGTCCGCATAAGCTGAAAGATAGCGCAATTCTTATTGAAAGGACGGGTCCCATAAACATTAACAGTAAAATGAACGACGCCACTACTGCCGCCGTGCCGAATTTTAAACCTTGCCGCACCGTTAAAACTACAATCGGTATTGGGCAGAAAAATTCTATCACCAAGCCGACTATTGGTAGATAAACTGACGCTAAACCTAATATTGCCGTAAGCGCCGCCATTAAGCCGCCTTCAACTATCGGCGTAACTTTACTATTCATTGTTGCTCCCAAATACAAATTTATCAACAGCTTGTGCAAAGCCGTCGTCTTCACAAAGTCCCGTTACAACGTCGCAGGAATTTTTAACTTCGTCCGTACCATTGCCCATTGCAACGCTTGTCCCTGCCGCCAGCAACATCGGCAAATCGTTATCAGAATCGCCAATCGCCATAACTTCTGCGCGGTCAACGCCCAACTTTTTAGCAAGAATTTTAACTGCCGACGCCTTCGACACGTTAGGACAAATTATTTCAGTGAAAATCGGCGTGGACTTCGTAACTTCAATTTTATCGCCGAAAAAATTTTTCAATTCAGCAATTCGCCGCAACGTTTCATCAAGGTTATCAGCAATGCTCAACATTTTGCAGACGTGTGAAGTTTTTGCCTTCATGCCGTCCCAACCGATAACGTTAGCTTGAACTTTTTGGCTATCTTCATATTCTTTGGCGTAATCGTTGTAGGCGGGAATGTACAAATTATCTTCGCTGTAATTTTGCAGATGCCAGCCGCGCTTTTCGTAAAAGTTGGTAAGTTCGACGACAATATCTTCAGGCAAATATTCAGCGTGAATAATTTCGCCTTCAACAGATTTAATCAATGCGCCGTTGTACGTGATAATCGGCACGTTTACGCCAAGTTCCTGTGCAATCGGCAAAGCGGCACGGTACATTCTGCCCGTAGCAATGGTTACGGTAATTCCTGCGTCCGCCATACGTTTAACTGCGTCGATATTCCGCGCAGAAATTTTTTTGCCTGGCGCTAAAATTGTTCCGTCAATATCGCTGACAAATAATTTTACACTCATTTTAATTCCTACTTTCTAAATTTAGTGAGTAGTTAGTAGTGAGTAGTTAGTAGTTTTTCCTACCTCATACACCCTACATCCTACTTTCTAACTGTACTTTTTATCGCGCAGAAGGAAAAATCCAACTACGCCGTCAATGGCAACCAGCAACATTATATTCACGTCGAAAAATAAATTTGCTATGAACGTCGCCAAAATAATTATAATCGGCAGTACCAACTTTTTTTTGCACTGCTTAATTAAAAGGTCAATCGCTACGTTGAGGAGCAAAGCCGTTGCGCCACATTGCATACCTTTTAATACGAGTTGGACACTTTCATTTTTCGCTACCAAGTCATAAAATGTAGCAACGATTGTTATAATTATCAGCGGCGGCAGAATTGTTGCAAACATTCCAGTCAGCGCACCGAGTACGCCCGCCATTCTGTAGCCCAACATTATCGCGGTATTGACTGCCATAATTCCTGGCGTTGATTGAGCGATAGCCACCATATTTAAAGTTTCTTCGTCGCTAATCCAGTGATATTCATCGACGTATTTTGCCTTGAGTAGCGGAATTATTACGTAGCCGCCGCCAACTGTGAACATACTGATTATAAATGTTGACTTGAAAAGTTTCCAATAAAAATTCTTGTCCCTTTCCAAAAATTTAAACCTCCTTAGAATAAACCATGTTGAGAAAATTTTCTTTGGAACTTAAAGCGTCCTTTATCAAATTAGCTTGATTTAATCCTACGAAAATTGCCGCCGCCTTCGCTTGACAGTTCAAAGATTTTTTAGGATTAAATTCAATGTCGGTGAACGCGTCGAACTTCAAAATTTTTTCTGCCAAATCGGAATTAAATTTTAAAGCGTTGATATACAGCCAATCATAAAAATAATTTACAGGTTCAAGCGGAAAAATTTCATCAAAAAAATTAAAATTCGTCAACTGCCCACTACCTTTGATTCGCTCATCTTTTTTAGCGTCACGTGAAGTTTTATCCAGCA
>JAFSUE010000171.1 GCA_017445435.1 Selenomonadaceae bacterium
AAATTTTGGAAGAGATTTTTTTATTGTGAAAAAAATTTTGTGGTAAAGTTCAAGGCGTTGTGCTATTATTTATTTCATTGAAAAATTTAATGGAGGTAAAAAAATATGGCAATGATTGACAATGACGACAAAAATTTAGTGGAGAAAAAAATTTCAAGTGAAAACATTTTTGACGGCGTACTTTTGCACGTTCGCCGCGATGAAGTCAAACTTCCCAACGGTCATAATTCTGTACGTGAATGGATTGAACATCCTGGCGCGTCGTCGGTAATTCCGCTTTTGCCTGACAATCAAATTATTTTAGTCAAGCAGTACCGCTACCCCGTCGGACAAGTCACGCTGGAAGTTCCTGCTGGCAAGCTTGATCATAAAGACGAAGACCCGTTAATCTGCGCGGAACGTGAACTTTCTGAAGAAACTGGCTACACTGCAGGGAAAATGTGGAAGCTTACAACGATTGCAACGACGGTAGGATTTTCTAACGAACTGATTCACTTGTACGCGGCGACAGATTTAAAAGCTGGCAAGCAACACCCTGACGACGACGAATTTATTAACACGGTGAAAGTGCCGTTGACTGCCGCCATGCAACTTGTTGAGACGGGAAAAATTATCGACGCTAAGTCTATCATTTCAATTTTACTTTTGGCTCAACAAGTTTTCCACAAAAAATAATTGGTGGTGATTTATATGCGTGAAGAAAATATTTCGAGGTCGAACGATAAAAAAATTATTTTGACGAGTGCAAATGATCCTTCCGTCAAAGAAAAAATCGAACGCGCCTCAAAAATTCTTATGGAACGTAACAAAAAAGCTTACAAAGAACTTTCAAATAAATGAGCGCGAAAATTCAACGACAAATTGAACTGATTTTAGATGACGTGTTAAAATTTCACGCTGAATTAGAACGTAATAAAGATTTTGCAACAGGCGTCGGAATTCGTGATTTTGGTTTATTAGAATCAGCAGTTAATGCGCCATTTCAAACTTTCGGCGGTCAAGATTTATACGAAACAATTTTTGATAAAGCGGCGCACTTAGCACACGGATTAACGAAGAATCACGGCTTTGTTGACGGTAACAAAAGAGTTGCAATTCACGCAATGCTGGTTTATCTTATGATTAACGATATTGATTTAGACTACACGCAGGAAGAACTTGTACAAATTGGACTTGGTTTAGCTGATAGTACGATTTCGCCTGAAAAATTATCGTTGTGGCTAAAAAATAGAGAGAGGTTTATAAATGTTAGATGATTTTGGAGGATTTTTAATTCGCGCAGTGGTATCGTTGCCAGGAATAATAATTGCAATGGTAGTTCACGAATGGGCGCATGCAAGAGTAGCTTACGCGCTGGGCGACTACACGCCGCGTTTAGACGGACGCTTGACGTTAAATCCCGCCGCGCACGTTGATATATTCGGCTTGCTGATGTTGTTCATAGTTCATTTTGGCTGGGCTAAACCTGTACGAATCAACCCGAACAATTTCAGTAACCCGCGCAGAGATGACATTCTAGTTTCGTTAGCAGGTCCAATGTCAAATTTAATTATGGCATTTTTGACGCTGATTGTATGGGTGATATTGCTAAAATTTGGAATTGAAATGTCGGAAGGCGCCGCGTCCGTACTGCAACTAATTATGATTATCAACATAAACTTTGCCATATTTAATATGTTGCCAATTCCGCCGCTTGACGGTTCACAAATTTTGCGAAACTTGTTGCCTTACGAAATGTCGCGCTACTTTATGTACATTGAGCGGTACAGCTTTTTGATTCTGATAATTTTCTTGATGACGCCGATTTTAGGTTATATCTTCGTACCGTTGCAAAGATTTATTTTAGGAATTTTCCAAGCGATTGTTGGAATTTTTCTTTAGTCAGTGGTAAGTAGTCAGTAGTGAGTAGTAAAAAATTCACCACTACTAACTACTCACTACTAACTACTAACTAAAAGGAGTTTGAACGTGGAATTAAGTTTTGCAGAAATTTTAAAAACAATCGTCATTGGCGTCGTCGAAGGGCTGACGGAATGGTTGCCAATTTCTTCAACTGGTCATATGATTTTAGTTGACGAATTTATAAAGCTTAACGTGTCAAAAAGTTTTATGGATATGTTCCTTGTCGTAATTCAACTTGGCGCAATTTTGGCAGTCGTCGTCTTGAACTTCAACAGATTAAATCCATTTTCGCCGTACAAATCAGTTGTCCAACGTAAAGAAACTTTTCAGCTGTGGTACAAAGTTATCGTTGCTTGCATACCTGCCGCCGTCATTGGACTTGCCTTTAATGACTTTATGGAAGAACATTTAATGACAGCACCAGTTGTAGCGGGCGCGTTAATTTTTTACGGCATACTTTTTATAATCGTCGAACAATTCAACCGCTACCGTACGCCGCGATATTATAAGCTTGAACAGCTGGACTACAAAACGGCGCTGATAATCGGCATTTTTCAAGTACTGTCACTTGTACCAGGAACTTCGCGCAGTGGCTCAACGATTTTAGGCGGAATAATTTTCGGTACAAGCCGCGTCGTAGCCGCCGAGTTCACATTCTTTTTAGCAATTCCAGTAATGTTTGGCGCAAGTCTGTTAAAGCTTGTCAAGTTCGGCTTTAACTTCAATTCGGCGGAGTTGATAATTTTGGCAATCGGAATGATAACGGCGTTTATCGTGTCGATTTTGTCAATAACATTTTTATTGCGCTATATCAAAAAGAATGACTTCACGGCGTTTGGCTGGTACAGAATTATTTTAGGAATAATCGTCCTTGCGTACTTATTCTTAATAGGAGACCCAGTTTAATGAAAATTTTTGTAGGGCTTGGCAACCCAACTAAAGAATACGCCGCGACAAAACATAACGTCGGCTTTATGTTGGCTGATAAAGTTGCCGCCGAATTGGGCGCGGAAAATTGGCGTGAAAATTTTAATGCGCTAATTGCTGAAAGTTTTTTAGACGGCGAAAAAATTTTAATCGTCAAGCCGCTAACTTTTATGAATGCAAGCGGCGATTCAGTCGTACCGCTTGTGGATTATTACAAAGTCGACGTTACAAATTTAATCGTGGCGCATGATGATATGGACTTGCCAGTTGGTAAAATTCGCTTGAGACCTGGCGGCAGTGGCGGTGGACATCGCGGCATTGCGTCGATAATTCAAAATTTCGGCGGCTTAAAAAATTTCCCGCGTGTAAGAATTGGCATTGGGCGTCCACCTGAAAATTGGAGCGTAAACGGTCACGTACTTAGCCCGTTTAATGATGAAGACGCGGCGAAAATTTCAGCGGCACTTGATGAACTTGTACCCGCCGTACTTTGTATTTTCCGTGAAGGCATTGATAACGCCATGAATAAATTTAATCCAAAAAAAATTCAGTTGAAAGAGAGTTTCAAACTTTGATAACGTAGGAAAGAAAGGGCGCAAGGACGTGCGCCTGTCCGCGCAAATCGCGGAATTTTATTTTGCGCCAAAAGAAAAGAAGTTTATCAATAAAATAAAAAATTTGTATCAATTCTATTTAAAAATGGGGGAAAATAAAAAAATGATGAGAG